>CAJPSJ010000090.1 GCA_905373295.1 uncultured Campylobacter sp.
TTTTAACGCTTAATAAAAGCATAAATATCATATTTATAACTCACGATCTCATGAGCGCGAGAAGGGTTGCGGGCAAGGTTTTGCTGCTCGAAAAAGGAAAGCAAATTTTCTTCGGCGACTTTGAAAACATTAAGGAGTGTCCTAAATTTTTAGAGCTTTCGGAGGCTTTGAGTTATTAAGTACTGCGCGCGATGTTCATGTGCAAAGAGAGCGCGCCTTAATCCCGATACGCTGCAAAATTTTAAGTATATTGTGGCAAGAAATTCTAAAAGCGATCCTTTTTACTCTCTTTTATCTCCTACGCGCGGGCGCCTGCCTTGGATTTTGATTATTTTCCTTCCTTTTATATTCGTTTGGATATAATTTTTCTGAAAAATAGGCGCCAAACGGTACCAAACCGTTAACCACAGATTTTTTAGACCTAATGTGAAATAAAGGAGACATTATGTTATTTATAGATGAAGACTATGTAAATATCGTGCCGCAGGATCTGTTACAGCGAGGTATACGCCTAAGAGAAGAGTACGGAATTTATGATATCGCTTGGAGATTCGACGATGTAATGGAGGTGCTTAAAATCGCAAAAAGCAAAGATATGGTTATCGTCGGAGGAGATGTATATCGCCTAAGCGGCAATGAGCCCATTATCACATACGATAGCTGGAGCATTAAAGAGGGAGATGACGGTGACGATGCATTCGAACTAGCGGTTCGATACATCACTAATTATCGCGCCAGAAACGGAGACGATTTTGCATACTGCCCGGCTATCGGTCCATATACCATCCTACAGGAGCCAAATGAACAAACAGAAAAATGATCAATAGCTGGGATACCAAAGCGGAAGACGACAAAGCATTCGAAGTGGCGATCGAATATATCACCAATTA
This sequence comes from uncultured Campylobacter sp., assembly GCA_905373295.1. GTDB lineage: Bacteria > Campylobacterota > Campylobacteria > Campylobacterales > Campylobacteraceae > Campylobacter_B. Next base: position 891 of record CAJPSJ010000090.1, read on the forward strand.
TCGCGCCAGAAACGGAGACGATTTTGCATACTGCCCAGTCATTTGCCCCGGGCGGGTGTCCAAATGAAAATTTTAACTTCCAATGCAGAATATGCTGGTTTTGCTCATATTCTGATAAATATAAAATGTGTGTCAAACTAAATGACAATATGTGCGTAGATGGGATATAAAAGATTTTAGGAGTAGCTTTGAAAGGCAACAAAGTAGTTTTAATACTATCGATCGAAAGCGATAGTGATCTATCTGAAACGATAAGCAGCAGCGGCATATCCGCAACAAAAGCCTGGCGCAAAGGAGATTTTAAAAAAGGCTTTATTTTAAAATATAAAAATTTTGGATTTAGCATAGAGGAAAAATTTTATGATATACCTTTTGCGGAAGATCTAATTAAAAAATTTTTAGCAGATATAAATGTCGCAAAGAGTATAAAATTACAAGGTGTGAAAAAGCTGCTAAGAGTCGTAGTTTACAGTTATAATAGCTTGCCCAGTCTATATTATGATGCAAATTTACTGAAACTATTAGCAGATAATAATGTGGATTTGGACAACGACATATACTGCCTAGATGGATAAATTTGAATCTTGAGCGAGACGTATTTATCGATGAAATTCTTGGACTTTGATTGGATAAAAGGCGACAAACCGTCCTTGGAATTTCATATAAGGATAATTTAAAACCATGAAACCGGTAAGAATTGTAATGACGATATTTTTTATTATCCTATCGTCTTTAAATTTTCATAAACTATTAGCGGAAGGCGGTTATCGCGGAGGCAAAGTCTATGTCGTAGCCACAACCCAATCCGTCATTATGCAAATATTACTTATCATAGGATTGATCCTGTATTTGATATATCTGATAAGAGTAAAAGAGTATTATAAGCTGGGCTCAAATTTTACGCTTTCTAAAAAGGAGGACAAAATGAACTTATCGAATAGAATAAAGGCGCTAAAGGCGCGGCTTAAACTGCAAAAGCCGGAAATTATAACAAATCCTGTACAAAAGGATGAGCTTGTCGAGCAAGATTTGTGCGGTAAAGATCTGTGCGATTTAGACCATAGCACAATCAAACTCTTATCGGGAGATTTGCAGGTTTTCAATGACTATACTTTTAGGTATTATATCCTGGATTTTATTGATTTTTACGAGCGCTTCGGCGATGAGGAGGTTATAGAGGATATGTTCATTCAGGCGCTTATGCCGCCTATGCGGCGGGCTCGAGCGAAACAATTTAGCAGGGATGAGGTAAAAATAATTATAGATTTTTTGCAAAAAAATTATGAAGATATTGCGAGAATTACGCATTCCAAGAAATATAAAAAGTTAAAACCCTACGAACAAGAAGAAATTTATATACCATTCAAACATTTTGAAAAGGAGATAAAAAGCGCTATAAAATTTTGGGAGAAGCATTATGATGGAATTTTATAAGGGTAAAAATTTATAAGAATTGGCAAATGCGCTTAATAGAGACCGATTTGGGTAAATACGAGGAATATATCTATTATAGAGAAAAACAGGGCGTATTTTAGCGCCTACCAAGAACAGATATTTCCTTTCGATATGGAGTACATACCTAGCTTATTGTGGCTGCTTGCATCTTTTGCAGAAACTACGATTAAAATTTTTGATGATTTGGATGAAAAGGCGAGAAATGAAATTTTCGATTTTGTGGAAAAGGGAGCGGCAAGCGAAGACGAATACATCGGCACGGCGTTTTGCACCGGCTTTGTTGAGACAATTATAAATATTGCGAAAGAAGGCGAATATAAGATAATTAGCAAATATTTTAGAGATGAAACACAAGGATACGCCGTCTCTTGGATGAAATTTGGCGAATAGCTACGGCGGGTTTTATTAAGTTATGTTTTTAGAAAATAATAAGGAGCCGTATGGCTAAACATGAATTTTTACTCAAAAAGACAAAAGAAAATATCTTCTCTAAAGAGTATTGCGTAGTAATTAGCGATGATCTGATACTTCATATTTTGTACTCTCTTAAGTGGGTACAAACCACATGGAACGATGAGGTAAATTTGAAAAAAGGTCTAAATTACTATGGCTATAGCTGGATAGAAGATAAAGCTAAATTTAGAGATATAATATGCTCTTGGAGGTCGCTTTTCTTGAACGCAGATGAGCAAATTGTTTTTGATAAAAATTGTGTGTTAAACAGATCCTCGGTTATCGAACAATTAGACGGCCTATTGGAACTAATCGATTCGGCAATTAAAAACGATTTATATATTTTGCATTTAGGAATTTAGCAAGTGCGCCGCGATTTAATAATAAAACAGAAGAAAGATCATGAAAAGAAATTATAAAAAGATAATACCCGTAAGAGGTAGAAGGAAATTTTCGATTAATAATTTTAGAGAAATTTTCGCGGAGGGCGATATACTGCAGATCGGTCAAAGGCGGTTTTTATTTTGTAGCTGGAATAATCTGCTACGTATAAACGGCGATAAATTAGGCGAATTCATAATATTGCCGCCGGAAGCTAATGTGAAAAATAATAATAGTTTGATTTCTAAAAAGTGGGTATTGGAAAATTTAGATTTTCTATGTGATCCGGAGTCGACCAGAAATATAAGCATATTTTCTTATTACGATAGCTTTGTGACCGAATACAAAAGGGTAAATGATAAAATTCCTGCAAAATTTACTTATAAATTTTTAGAATTCAAAGACGATCTAAAAAATGGAGATATTATAGAGTGCCGTAAGGCTTTTCGTCCGTATGATCGAAAGATAAAATTTATCATCGCAACCGATACGGAAGGATGCCCGAGATTGCCTTATCTAGAGGGGTTTTATTCCGGTATGTTTGCGCCTATTGGCTATAGCGATAAAATGCGCTCGGATAAAGGACGGGAATATGCGATAAGCTCAAGTTGGCTAATTAAGAACTGGGAAGCCGCCTTTCTCGGTAATTGCGATATAAGGCACACCTATGTAAATTTACAAAACCGAAAAGAGGTTTTAAATTTTACCGATAAGCAACTGGAAAATTTCATAAAAATAAAGCGAAAGAGATTAAAATTTAAATGGAAAAAGTAGATAAGGATTTTAAATGATTGTAAAATGCATAAAAGAAGATAGGCATGGGCATTTGGGGTTAAACAGAACCTATTTTGTTCATGGTATCCAATATGAAGAGGGACAGGTTTATTACTGCATATTGCCACTTGAAGATGATAGAGATTGGTATCGATTTGATAGTGAATATTTTCAAGTAATAGATGAAACGGTGCCTACGAATTGGAAATTTGGGATGCATAGGGGATATTTTGGATGTTTTATCGTATCTTACGAAGAGCTCATAGCCGATGAAGATCATCATGGAAAGCTTTTTGATGGAGACCCAATAGAAGAGGAAATTTTTAGGAAGAGAAGAGCCGAGATGATCGATGACGTATATAATACGCATATCATCAAAGATCTTAACCGTTTCATATATGATCTAAGCCCTAACCTATCGGTACAGATGGATATTGCAAATAAAGTATTTGATATAGAGATATCAGATGCAAATGCTGGGGCCAAACATCGCAAAATGAATATTTTAAAGGATGATGGATATAGCTGGTATTTGATAGAATCAGACGCAAGCACCTTTAAAGCCAATGCTACTAATGATTATTTAAGACTCGTATTAAAATATCTTAAATTGTGGCTAGGCAGAAAGAATTTTAGATAACCGGGCAGAAAAGTTTAATATGGTGAGTGCGACTGATAAAGAAATTTTTATAAAAATTTTAAACGAAGATATCGATGTATGGCGCCCGGTAAAGGCTGTTCAAATCGCGCAATATATTTTTAAAATTACCGATACGACGAAATTTGAATCCGAACTGGATGAAATTTTAGAATTCAAACAGGGCGATATTGTAAAATGCAGAGAAAAAGACGGCGATTTCTATGCTTTTGAGCTATTATAAAAACCCGCCTTATAAATAGCAACGCGCTTATCATGTGGCTTGATTTAATCCCATTTTTCGCTATAATGAGCGTCAAATTTCACTCACGGGGATAGCGATGAGCCTTGTTTCTTACGAATTAAAAAAGCAAAAACTAGATGGAGCACGCAATGTGACGCTTTGGAAGGCGCGCGGCGGCGTGGCGGCAGTGGTACTGGCGCTGTTTATTGCTATGCGCAAGGATTTCGGAGATTTCTCGTTCCTGTTTTTATTGGTACTGCTAGCTCTTGCTTATCCTGCTTACAAATACCTAGCTGTGCGCATTTCGCATAAATTTGAATCGCTCAGCGAAGAGGCTTTTAAAAACGAATTTCTGCTTTGGATTGCAAAGGAGCTGCGTCTTACCTTTCAGCCTTTCGGCGCGTTTTTACTCGATGAAATTTACAAAAATCCGCTCCGTAAAGAGGCAAATCTATGCACTTGCAAGCACGCTATAGTGGGTAAGACGCCCGAATTTGGTATAAAAATCGGTGACATCTGCCTAAGTCGCGATTTTGATAAAAACAGAGAAAATCGGGTCTTTGAGCTGGATAAAATTTTGCATCTTAAAAAAAAGGATGATACGGCGATTTTCGACGGGCTTTTTGCAAAATTTGATTTTAGCGAGACTTTTGATAGTAAAATTTTAGTCGTGCCACGCGGAGAGTTCATCTTCGGCGCATCGGATCTGAAGCTGCTTAAAGACAGCCCGCATCTAAGCGCGTCGTTTGACGTATATCTAAACAACCCCGCCGCCGCCGCATTTTTGCAAAACAAAAAAATTTTAGAAAATATGCAGACGATCACCGTAAATTTGTTCGGTAAAACCGAGCTTTATCTGGGCGTAAACAGCCTTGTAATCGGCGTTGAAAATAGCGAAATTTTCAAATCTGCGCCGAGCTCGCAAAGCGCGAAGTTGCTCGAAAGCCTAAACAAAATGATTGAGATCGCTAAAATTTTTGCTTATCTTAAAAAGCTCGGGCAGGTGGAATAAAAACACTCGGTTTTGTAAATTTAAAACAGGGTTGCAGCGCGCGAAATAGAATTTACGATAAGGGATAAATTTAAAAGGAGGGGCGCATTATGGATATAAACGAAATACAAGCTCAAACTCGCAGTATGCGCGCCCTATATGTCGAGGATGATAATGAGGTAAGGCAGCAGACCGCAAAAATTTTAAAACTATTCTTTCATCAAGTTACCGACTGCGGTGACGCGCAGGAGGGCATCGATAAATTTAAAGCAAGCAAAGCAGGTATTGTTTTTACCGATATTAATATGCCGGGCATGAGCGGGCTTGAGATGTTAGAGCGGATCAAACAGATCGATCCTTCGGTAAAAACGGTCATATTCTCGGCCTACGATGAGTCTAAATTTTTCACCAAAGCGATATCTATCGGCGTGGACGGCTACATACTAAAGCCTTTTACGACCGAGGATCTACTAAGCGTGCTTGAAAAAATCACGCAAAGTATCGAAACCAAACCCGCAAAGTTTATTTATCTAAGCGGCGATTTCGTGTGGGACAAGCAGAGTTTAACCCTATCCAAGGCGGGCAAAATTATCAAACTAACCAAAAACGAAACCTCTTTGTTGCAGCTGCTTTTAAGCTCTAGCGGACGGATCGCAAGCGGTCTTGAGATAGAAAACGAGCTGTTCGAGGACTGCGACGAGTATGACGACAAACGGGTAAGAAATATCATATCCAGATTTCACCGAAAAATCGGCTACAAGCTGATAGAAAACATCTACTCGCAAGGATACAGAATAAAATGGCGATAGTGGACATCAAGAAAAACCATCAGAGATTTGAGACGATATTTTCAAATTCCGGCGTCGGCATCTTCATCGTGGACAAGAAAAGAAATATTATGGAGTGCAACGAGACCTTTTGTAAAATTTTCGGCTACAAATACGATGAGATCATCGGTAAATCCGCGCAAACCATACATCTAAGCGAAGAAAAATACTTGCACTTCGCAGACATCGCCTTTAATAAAGTAAGGAAAAATGAGGCTCTGCAGCTAAACTACGAGCTAAGGCACAAAAGCGGCAAAGGGCTGTGGATTAGAATTTCGGGCGACTCCATATCGGGAAACGACGAGGTGCTTTGGATAGTGGTGGATATCACCAAAAGAGTGATGGCGGAGAAGAAATTAAAGCAAAGCAGGCTAAAAGGTCAAGCGGCTAAATTTAACTCTCAACCACGAGATCGAGGAGCAGCTAAAGCTCATAAGGCGCCAAGACGAGCAGCTTCAGTATCAATCAAGGCTCGCCCAGATGGGCGAAATTTTAAATATGATAGCGCATCAATGGAGGCAGCCGCTATCTGCTATCTCGGCTACGGCTTCGTATCTAAGCACTAGCTGCTTGATGGCGGACAAATTTGACAAAACCGCCCTTTTGGAGGAGCTAGGCAAGATCGAGCAGTATTCAAAGCACCTATCCGAAACGATCGATGAATTTAGAAATTTCTTTAAGCCTGCCAAAATCAAGGAAGTTACGAGCCTGGAGGAGCTTTGCAATATGGCGATAAATATCGCAAAAGCGATACTGCAAAATCAAAAGATTAAAATTTACGCGAAATACGGCTGCAACCAGACTCTGCTCACATATAAAAACGAGGTTTCGCAGGTTATTTTAAACATCATAAAAAACGCGCAGGACGCCTTTTTGGAAAGAAATATCGACGACGGCGTTATCGAAATTTCAACCTACATCGAAAAGTCATATCTTTGCTTAAGCGTAAAAGATAACGCCGGCGGCATCAAAAAGGAGATCGCGGATAAAATTTTCGATCTGTATT
>CAJPSJ010000091.1 GCA_905373295.1 uncultured Campylobacter sp.
TAAAAAAGCACACGCTTCATAAAGAAGTCAAGTTAAAAGGCTAATTGTTATAGGGCAATAGCTCCAACGGTAGAGCGCCGGATTCCAAATCCGATGGTTGGGGGTTCGAATCCCTCTTGCCCTGCCACGAGGATTGGGTATGGAAAAAGTAAAAGAGTATTATAAACAAGCAAAAGTAGAGTTAGATAAGGTAATTTTCCCGACTAAAGATCAGACTAAAACAGCATATATCTCTGTAGTAGTCGTAGTCGTAGTTATCGCACTGTTTTTAGCGCTAGTGGATCTTATTATGTCCGCTTTGATAACTGCTTAAGTAAGGATCGTAATATGGCAAATAAATGGTATGCGATACAAACTTACGCCGGCAGCGAGATGGCGGTAAAGCGCGCGATAGAAGCGCTAAAGCAAGACGAAGCGCTTGAGGCTAAGATCGGCGAAGTGCTAGTGCCTACCGAAGATGTTATAGAGGTCAAAAATACAAAGCAAACCATTAAAGAGCGCAGCTTATATCCTGGGTATTGCTTTGCAAATTTAGATCTGGATACTACTTTATGGCATAGAATTCAGATGTTGCCGAAGGTCAGTCGCTTTATCGGCGAGGCCAAGAAGCCCTCTGCGTTACCGGAAAAAGATATCGAAATAATTCTAGAAAAGATCAATAATCGCGAGGCTCCTAAGCCCAAGATTAATTTCGATGAGGGCGAGACGGTTAGGATCGTCGACGGGCCTTTTGCTAATTTCAACGGCATCGTAGAAGAGTATGATATGATCCATGGCAAGCTTCGCCTCAATGTTTCGATCTTCGGACGAAGCACGCCGATTGAAATTTCATACTCGCAAGTTGAAAAGATTATTTAAATTTTATAAGGAGTAAATTTATGGCTAAGAAAGTTGTTGGCGAAATCAAGCTGCAAATAGCGGCCGCAAAAGCAAATCCAAGCCCGCCGGTAGGTCCTGCGCTAGGCCAAAAGGGCGTTAATATTATGGAATTTTGCAAAGCGTTTAACGAGCGAACCAAAGATATGGCAGGCTTCAACATTCCTGTTATCATCACGGTTTACGCCGATAAAAGCTTTACTTTCATCACTAAGCAACCGCCTGCGACGGATTTGATCAAAAAAGCGGCGAAGATAGATAAGGGTTCGGATAACCCTCTTAAAAAGAAGGTAGCGTCCTTAACTAAGGCTCAAGTTTTAGAAATCGTTGAGAAAAAGATCGCCGATCTGAATACTAAGGATAGAGAGCAGGCTGCTAGGATTATAGCAGGTTCGGCTCGCTCTATGGGCATTACGGTTACAGACTAGACCTTTTGACCGCTAAGGTTGAAAAAAGCGGTAGCACTTTAATTGCGGAGAAATATATGCCAAAAAATTCAAAAAGATTCAACGAACTTTTAAAAAAAGTTGACGTAAATAAAATTTATAGCGTAGACGAAGCGGTAAGTACGGTAAAAACTTTAGCTTCTGCTAAATTTGACGAGACGGTGGAGATCGCTCTTAAACTAAACGTAGATCCAAGACATGCCGATCAGATGGTGCGCGGCTCGGTCGTTTTGCCTGCCGGTACGGGCAAGAGCGTTCGAGTAGCCGTGATTGCAAAAGACGCAAAAGCTAGCGAGGCTAGCGAAGCGGGTGCCGATATCGTGGGTGCCGATGATCTGATTGAAGAGATTCAAAAAGGAAATATAAATTTCGATGTTCTTATCGCTACTCCAAATTTAATGGGACTAGTCGGTAAGGTAGGTCGTATTCTCGGTCCAAAAGGCGTTATGCCGAACCCTAAAACCGGTACCGTTACTATGGATGTCGCTCAGGCCGTTAAAAATGCTAAGGGTGGACAGGTAAATTTCCGCGTCGATAAGCAGGGAAATATCCACGCAGGCCTTGGCAAGGCGAGCTTTAGCAAAGAGCAGCTTTTAGACAATCTTACGACGTTTATCAAAACCATAAATAAGCATAAGCCAGCGACTGCGAAGGGTAGATACGTAACTCATGCATCGCTTTCACTTACTATGAGTCCTGCGGTTACGCTGGATAATCAAGAAATAATCGATTTAAAATAAAATTTTAAATTTTTATCTTAGATTGGAGATAGCTCAAGGTTTTTGACTTAATTGGTCGAAATTTCACAATTTCGATCGCTTGGCTTGAAATCACCGATCGGAAAGGAGACCTAATGACGAGAGACGAAAAATCAAAGATAGTAGCGGAGCTTGGCGAGGCTTTCAAAGCTAGCGAAGCTATAGTAATTTCCGATTTTAAAGGCCTTAGCGTTAAGCAGCTTGAAGATCTTAGAAATAGCGCGCGCGAAGCGGGCGTAAAGGTTCGGGTTATCAAAAATACCCTAGCCAATATCGCTTTAAAAAATGCCGAAAAAAACGGACTTAGCTTTAAAGATACCAATATCTTCTTATGGGGCGAGCAGCTTTCTGTATGTAAAGTAGCGGCTAAATTTGAAGAGAAAAATGAAATTTTTAAGCTTAAGACTGCTCATATCGATGGGGAAGTAGCCGGCGTAGATAAGGTTAGAGCGCTTTCGAAGATGCCTTCGAGAGACGAGCTTATCGCGATGCTACTTCAAGTATGGAATGCGCCGATCCAAAATTTTACGATCGGCCTCAATGCGCTTAAGCAGAAAAAAGAAGCTAGCGCTTAATTAAAATTTAGGAGAATAAAATGGCAATTTCAAAAGAAGATGTTTTAGAGTATATCTCTAATCTTTCGGTGCTAGAGCTTAGCGAGTTAGTTAAAGAATTCGAAGAAAAATTCGGCGTAAGCGCAGCTCCGGTTATGGTAGCAGGCGGCGCAGGTGCTGGCGGCGCAGGTGCGGCAGCGGCTGAAGAGAAAACGGAATTCGACGTCGTATTGCTTGACGCGGGCGATAAGAAAATCAACGTAATTAAGGTTGTTCGCGCCCTAACAGGTCTTGGTCTAAAAGAAGCCAAAGACGCTACCGAGGCTACTCCGTCCGTTCTTAAAGAGGGACTTAACAAAGAAGACGCCGAGAAGGCTAAAAAAGAGCTTGAAGAAGCAGGCGCTAAAGTCGAACTCAAATAAATCGCGAAATTTTAAAATTTCGCATACAAATGTGTGCCGGTGCGTCGCATCGGCACTTCTTTCTTTAAAATACAACTACGAGGTAGTGGAATGTTAAACAGCCTATATTCAGGAAATCGTCTTAGAGTGGATTTTTCAAAGGTTCCCAAAGACATCGAAATTCCGAATTTATTACAACTACAAAAGAAAAGTTTTGATCATTTTTTAAATCTTGATAACTCGGGTGGAGAAAGCGGCATAGAGAAGGTTTTCAAAGCCATTTTTCCTATCCACGACGCACAGAATAGACTAAGTATTGAATACGTAAGCAGCGAAATTTCAAAGCCAAAGTATTCGATTAGAGAATGTATGGAGAGAGGTCTTACCTACTCCGTAAATTTAAAGATGAAGCTCCGTTTGCTAGTACATGAGCGCGATGAAAAGACGGGCAAAAAAATCGGCGTAAAAGAGATCAAAGAGCAAGATATATTTATTCGCGACATTCCTCTAATGACCGATAGAATTTCATTTATCATAAACGGCGTAGAGCGTGTCGTCGTAAATCAGCTGCACAGAAGCCCGGGCGTAATCTTCAAAGAGGAAGAGAGCCCTACGGTTTTAAATAAACTAATCTACACCGCTCAAATAATACCTGATCGCGGCAGCTGGCTATACTTCGAATACGACGTAAAAGACGTACTATATGTGCGCATAAATAAAAGACGCAAGGTTCCGATCACGATCCTATTTCGCGCACTCGGCTACAAAAAACAAGACATTATAAAATTATTTTATCCTATTAAGACGATCTATATCAAAAAAGGAAAATTCCTAACCGATTTCGATCCTAAAGAGTATTCCGGCAGGCTCGATTACGACATTATAAACGAAAAGGGCGAGGTGCTTCATCAAGCAAGCAAGCGCCTAACATCAAAAAAAGCGGAGAAGCTAGCGGAAGACGGACTAAAGCTCATCGAGTATCCGGCTGAAATTTTAGCCGAGCGCTACCTAGCGGACGCCATCGTCGATAAAAACAGCGGCGAAGTGCTTTTTGATTCGCTAACCGCGCTTGATGAGGGCAAGCTAGCCAAGATCGCTAACACTGAGAAAAAATTTACGATTGCCAATGACCTAGCTAGCGGCGTAGATACTTCGATCATAAATTCCTTCATTCAAGACGCGGACGCGCTTAAACTCTTACAGCAAAGCGAGGGCATAGATGACGAGAACGATCTGGCAGCGATTAGAATTTACAAAGTTATGCGCCCGGGCGAGCCGGTGGTAAAAGAGGCGGCAAAGAGTTTCGTAAACGATCTATTTTTTAATCCGGAGCGCTACGATCTGACCAAAGTCGGTCGTATGAAGATGAACCACAAGCTGGGTATCGAGGCGCCGGAGTACGTAACCGTGCTAACCAGCGAGGATATTATCAAAACCGCGAAATATCTAATTAGAGTTAAAAACGGCGACGGCTTCATCGATGATCGCGACAATCTCGGCAATCGCCGCATACGTTCAATCGGAGAGCTTTTGGCAAACGAGATGCATCTTGGATTTATCAAGGTTCAAAAGGCGATCAAAGATAAATTTACCGGCATTAGCGGAAATTTAGACGAGCTTATGCCGTATGATTTCGTAAACCCTAAAATCATCACCACTACGCTTATGGAATTTTTCACCGGCGGCCAGCTAAGCCAGTTTATGGATCAGACCAACCCGCTTAGCGAGGTCACGCATAAGCGCCGTCTATCTGCGCTGGGCGAGGGCGGACTAGTTAAAGAGCGCGCCGGCTTTGAGGTGCGCGACGTCCATCCTACGCACTACGGTAGAATTTGCCCTATCGAGACCCCTGAGGGTCAAAACATCGGTCTGATCAATACCCTAGCGACCTATGCGAAGGTAAATGATCTTGGCTTTGTCGAGGCTCCGTATAAAAAGGTCGTAAACGGTAAGGTTACCGACGAGATCGTCTATCTTACCGCTACGCAGGAAGAGGGACTTGTAATCGCTCCTGCGTCCGCTAAATTGGACGAAGAAGGCAATATCGTAGAGGAGCTTTTGGAGGTTAGAAAAGACGGCGAAAATATCATGGCTAAACGCGAGGATATTTCGCTGATAGACCTTTGCTCGGGTATGGTCGCGGGCGTAGCGGCGTCGCTGATTCCGTTTTTGGAACACGACGATGCTAACCGCGCCTTGATGGGCTCGAACATGCAGCGCCAAGCCGTGCCGCTTCTACACTCTACCGCTCCTATCGTTGGAACGGGCATGGAAGCGATTATCGCGCGCGATTCGTGGGAAGCTATCAAAGCTAAACGCGACGGCGTCGTAGAAAAGGTCGATAATAAAAACATATTCATTTTGGGCGAAGACGAGAAGGGACCGTTTATCGATCACTATTCGATGGAGAAAAATTTACGCACCAACCAAAACACTACCTTTTCGCAGCGCCCTATCGTGCGAAAAGGCGACGTGATAAAGGCGGGTCAAATCATAGCCGACGGTCCTAGCATGGACGGCGGCGAGCTCGCGATCGGCAAAAATGCCCTCATAGCTTTCATGCCGTGGCATGGCTATAATTATGAGGACGCCGTCGTCATGAGCGAAAAGATGATTCGTGCCGACGAATACACCAGCGTGCATGTTTATGAAAAGGAGATCGAGGCTAGAGAGCTTAAAGACGGCGTGGAGGAGATCACGCGCGACATCCCTAATATCAAAGAGGAGGAGCTTACCCACCTCGATGATAGCGGTATCGTAAAGATCGGTACTCACGTAAAGCCGGGCATGATCCTAGTAGGCAAGGTAACTCCGAAAGGCGAGGTTAAGCCGACCCCAGAGGAGAGGCTTTTACGCGCGATCTTCGGCGAGAAGGCGGGGCATGTGGTAAATAAATCTCTCTACGCTACCGCTTCAATGGAAGGCGTGGTAATCGACGTTAAAATTTTTACCAAAAAGGGCTACGAGAAAGATCCGCGCACGAACAAAGCCTATGAGGATGAAAAAACCGAGCTCGAAAGGGAGCATCACGACAGGCTTTTGATGCTTGATCGCGAAGAGATGCTAAAGGTAGTGGCGCTACTTTCTAAAAGCGCTTTGCAAAGCGATCAAAGCCTCAATAAAAAAGATTATAAAAAAGGCGATAAGGTTAAAAAAGAGGAGCTTGAAAGCTCCAATCGCTTTACGTTAAATTCCTTCGTCAAGGCTTATTCTAAAGCTGTTCAGAAGGAATACGAAGAGCTAAAAAACCATTTCCAAAACGAAAAGCGCAAGCTCAAAGAGGAACATGACGAAAAAATCGAAATTTTAGAAAAAGACGATATTTTGCCAAGCGGCGTCGTTAAGCTCGTAAAGGTCTATATCGCGACTAAGCGCAAGTTAAAAGTGGGCGATAAGATGGCGGGTCGCCACGGAAACAAGGGTATCGTCTCAAACATCGTCCCTGAGGTCGATATGCCGTATCTACCTAGCGGACAGCGCGTAGATATCGTGCTAAATCCTCTCGGCGTTCCAAGCCGCATGAATATCGGTCAGATAATGGAGAGCCACTTAGGTCTTGTGGGCTGGCGCCTAGGAGAGCAGATCGCTAAAATTTTAGAAGAGAAAACGGGCGAATGGATAAAAGCCCTTCGCGCCAAAATGATTGAGATCGCAGGCGTTTCCAAGCTAATGCAGGCTAAAAAGACGCTTGAGAAGATCAGCGACGAAGATCTTTTAAAATACGCTAGAGACTGGGCTAAGGGCGTTAGATTTTCTGCTCCGATATTCGAAGGTATCGTGCCAGAGGATTTCAAAAAGCTATTTGAAATGGCGGGCATCGATCAGGACGGCAAGACCGAGCTTTACGACGGTCGCACCGGCGAAAAGATCAAAGAGCGCGTAAATGTGGGCTGCATGTATTATCTCAAGCTGCACCACCTAGTCGATGAGAAGGTTCACGCAAGAAGCACCGGTCCTTACAGCCTAGTTACGCAGCAGCCCGTCGGCGGCAAGGCGCTATTCGGCGGTCAAAGATTTGGAGAGATGGAAGTTTGGGCCCTGGAGGCATACGGCGCGGCATATACGCTTCGCGAAATGCTAACGATCAAATCCGACGACGTAGACGGACGCTTGGCTGCGTATAAGGCGCTGACAAAAGGCGAAAACGTTCCGTCTACCGGAATTCCCGAGACATTTTTTGTTTTAACAAACGAGCTTAAATCGCTTGCTCTAGACGTTGAAATTTACGAGAATGGAGAGAATAAATGAGCGATAATTCAAATTTAGAAAGAATAGAAATAAAAGAGGACGCCAGAGTCCACGACTTCGACGCGTTTGCAATCAGGCTTGCTAGTCCCGAGCAGATCAAGGCTTGGAGCCACGGCGAGGTCAAAAAGCCCGAAACCATCAATTACCGCACGCTAAAACCAGAGCGCGACGGTCTTTTTTGCGCTAAAATTTTCGGTCCCGTAAGAGACTATGAGTGCATCTGCGGCAAGTATAAAAAGATGCGCTACAAGGGCTGGAAGTGCGAAAAATGTGGCGTCGAGATCACGAGCTCGA
>CAJPSJ010000092.1 GCA_905373295.1 uncultured Campylobacter sp.
CCGATTTTTATAACAAAAACAAAGCGCGCTTTACTGAGCCTGCGAGAATCAAAGCGGCTCAGATCGTCGTTAAAACCGAAGCCGAGGCAAACGATATTATTAAGCAGTTAAAAGGGCTTAGCGACAGTGCACTATTTACTAAATTTGCAGAGCTTGCCAAAGCTAAATCTATCGATCCGCAGGCTAAACAAACCGGCGGCGAGCTAGGCTGGATGCCTAGCGATCAGGTCAAGCCTTTTGCCGATGCGATCTCTAAGATAAAAGATGGTCAAATCACTACTAAAGCGATTAGAAGCAGGGTTGGATATCACGTCGTATTAAAAGAGGAGTCTCAAGCTAAAAAGCAGTTAAGTCAAAGCGAGGCAAAGCCTTTTATAGAGCGCGTACTTAGACAGCAAAAAGCGGCGAAAGTAGTCGAGCAAAAAGCGGCAGATCTTCACAAAAACGCTAAAATCGAGTATAAATAATATAGGAGCTAAAGATGGGCGTTTTAGATATAGTAAAACCGGGCGTTTTAAGCGGCGATGACGTAAGTAAGGTCTATGCGTATGCGAAGCAGCAGGGCTTTGCGATCCCTGCGGTAAACGTAGTGGGGAGCAACTCCATAAACGCCGTCTTGGAAAGCGCTAAAATCGCAAATTCGCCCGTAATAATTCAGTTTAGTAACGGCGGTGCGGCATTTTACGCGGGTGCTGCCTGCCCAAATGCCGCGGTATTGGGCGCTATCGCAGGCGCGCATCAAGTGCATGCTCTGGCGGCTCACTATGGCGTTGCGGTGATTTTACATACCGATCATGCCGCAAGGAAGCTGCTTCCGTGGATCGATGAGCTCATTAAAGCCAACGCCGAGAATAAAAAAGCTCACGGCGTGCCGCTGTTTAGCTCGCACATGCTTGATCTTAGCGAGGATGATTTGGAGTTAAATTTAGCGACCTGCGAGAAGTATTTGGAAATTTTAAGCGATCTTGGAATTTCGCTTGAGATCGAGCTTGGCGTCACTGGCGGCGAAGAGGACGGCGTCGATAATACCGGCATCGATAACGCGCGGCTTTACACCCAGCCCGCAGATGTCGCGCTTGCTTACGAGCGACTTGGCAAAATTAGCGATAGATTTAGCATCGCAGCGAGCTTTGGCAACGTTCACGGCGTGTATAAGCCGGGCAACGTCGTGCTGCGACCCGAAATTTTAAAAAATTCTCAAAAATTCGTGCGCGAAAAATTTAATCTGCAATCCGAAAAGCCCGTAAATTTTGTCTTTCACGGCGGCAGTGGAAGCGAGACCTCCGACATCAAGGCAGCCGTAAGCTACGGCGTCGTTAAGATGAATATCGACACCGACACGCAGTGGGCGTTTTGGGACGGCGTGCGCGCTTATGAGGCCAAAAATCGCGGCTATTTGCAAGCTCAAATCGGCAATCCGGAAGGTGAGGATAAACCGAATAAAAAATTCTACGATCCTCGCAAGTGGCTGAGGGCAGGCGAGCAGAGTATGGTGGCGCGCTTGCAGGTCGCATTTGACAATCTAAATTGCCTAAATAGGAACTAATATGGATCGCCCGAATAACGAAGTGCTCGATATCACGCTACCTGAGGCGAAGGAGCGCTCGCTAGCGGGCGTTTTTTTTAAGATCGCAGCTCTGCCGATCGCGGTTTTTGTGGTGTTTTTGCTGGGCTATTTGGGGCTTATCGGGCTGAAGGTAGAGACGCACTCGATCCTGATGCTTGCAGTTTTGCTCATTATCGCGCTAGTTTTAGCTCGTCATAATGCAGAATATGGCTGCTTAAATTTTCAAAACAATATCGATGATTTCAAGCGCGAGCTAAAGAATTACATCGTCGCCAATCTCTTAAGTATCGGCGGCAAGAAAAAATCCGATGCCAGCTTTGATCTTTTTGTGGACGAATACGGCTATTCGCTGCGTAATCAAAACTACGCTTCCGTCGCGTCGGCAGTCTTTCCGATGCTTGGAATTTTAGGAACTTTCATCTCGATTGCGATTTCGATGCCACACTTTTCCTCAAGCAATATCGATGGGCTCGAAACCGAGATCGCGCAGCTTCTAGGCGGCGTAGGTACAGCATTTTACGTCTCGATCTATGGAATCTTTTTGGCGCTTTGGTGGATATATTTTGAGAAAAAAGGCATTAGCAAATATGAGCGTCTGCTCATCAAATACAAAAATTCCACTAAAAATTTCTTCTGGAACAAAGACGAAATAACACAGGGCTATCTGAGTGAAATTTTAAACGCTAATTCTGAAATTTCGCGCTCATTTGCGATGATGAGCTCTACGAATTTTACTGAAAGGCTAAACCGCCTAATCGATGAAAAAATCGGCGCTTTTGAAAGCGTGATGGAAGCCGAGAAGCGAAGTATGGCGATTACACAAGAAGAGCTTGAAAAAGCAGGCGAGATGATCCAAAGAACAAATCTCGCTCACGGTGAGCTAGATAAGAGCTTCGCTCAAATTTTATCTGCGCTTAAGTCCGTGTCTGCAAGCCTAATCGAAATTCAAAACGGAATTTCCGCGCAGTATCTAAGCCAGTCTAAAACTTTAACGGACGGGCAAGGCGAGCTGGCTAACATTACGAGCGCATTAAGCGCTCAAATCAAGAGCCTAAATGCTTCCTTGGGCGGGTTTGCGGGCGAAATTTCAAGTTCGCAGAATGCTTGCGCCGCTAAAATTGACGCTAGCTTTAAGGGACTAAGCGCGGATTTGAAGGCTCTTTTAGCTGGAGAGGACACTGCTGCGCGAACGAGCAACGAAAGCATCATCGAAGAGCTTCGAAAAACGCTTGCGAGCATCGATGAAAAAGCACTTTTAGATGAAAACGAATAACGAAGAAAAAGAGACCTTTTGGATCGCGTACGCCGATTTGATGGCGGGACTGCTTTTTGTTTTCGTGCTTTTAGTAGGCGGCATCATCGTCAAATACTTCCTCACGCAAAGTAACCTGCAGGAGAAAGAAAGTCAAATTTCAAGCGCGCTAGCAAGCCTGCAAAGCCAGGAGAAAAAAAGCGCCGAGCTTGAGGCGCTGAATAAAATTTTTAGCGACCAACTCGAAAAGCTAAATATCGAAAACACCGACCTTCGCAAGCAAAATTCCATCTACTTCATACAGATCGAAGATCTAACCGAGATGGCGGAAAAGCTGAAAAAAGAGAATTTAGACATCAACTTGCTTCTGCAAAAAGCGCGCGACGATGCCAACGCTACGATCAGCCAAAACGAGCTTAAAATCGCCTTTTTGCTCGATCAGCTCACGCAGAAGCAGAGCGATTTTAATAAAATTTTGCAAGACCTCAACGTCACGAAAAACCGCATCCGCAACCTAACCGGAATGAAGGTCAAGATCATCGCCGATCTAAAGGAGAAGCTAGGCGGCAAGATCCGCATCGACAACGAAAGCGGCGCGATGACGCTAAGCTCGTCGATCCTTTTCGACAAAGGCTCAAGCGAGCTGAAAGAGGGCGCCAAAGAGGCGCTCCGCTCGACGCTACAGAGCTATTTCGCCGCGCTTTTGAATAACGACGAAATTCGCGAAAATTTAGATCAGATCATCATCGAGGGGCACACGGACAGCGACGGCGGGTATTTGTACAACCTCGAGCTCTCGCAAAACAGGGCGTTTGCGGTAATGGATTTTATCAACTCGTGGAATAAAGATGAGCGGCTGCAAAAATATCTCATCGCTAGCGGTCGCAGCTACACGCAGCCCGTGATGCGCAGAGGCGTCGAGGACAAGGACGCTAGCCGCCGCATCGAGATCAAATTTACCCTTTCAAACAAAGAGGCGATGGAGGAGATCAGGAAATTTTTGCAGTTCGACGCCAACGCTACGAATTAGTAGCTAGCCCTTAACGGCTCGCTCGAAATTTTAACATGCAAAAAGAGAGCTTAAAATTTTAAAATTCTTGACGAATTAACGGCTCATCTGAAATTTCAACGGCGGCGCGGAACGCGCCATTTTCTTTTGGCGCGAATGCCGTAATTTGGCGGCTCGCTAAATTTTACCGTAGCCCTTACGTGGCGTTTATGTAACGCCTGCCGCGGCGGAATGGATTTAAATTTTAAGCCCGCATATTTTGACGTACTTTTAGCGCTGTCGCGCGGATAATATGGTTTAAATTTAGACCTTTAATTTAAGCCGCAAATTTAAATAGGCTTAACGGGCGGCTTAAAATTTATGTAGGTTAAAATCCTAGCTCGTTTAATTTTTTATAGGTGTAGCAACTGCGTTTAATCCCTAGATCGCAGGCTTTACCATAGTATTTTTTCGCCATACTCTTATCTTTTTTTACTCCTTTGCCGGATTCATATAAATATCCAAGATTATTGCACCCTTCGGCAATTTCTAAATCACAAGCCTTGGAAAATAATTTATTTGCTATTTGGTAATCTTGTTTTACACCTTTACCAGATTCATATAGATGTCCGAGACCATCACACCCTTCACCGGCCTCTAAATCACAAGCCCTAGAAAAAAATTCACTCGCTTTTTCGTAATCTTGCTTTGTGCCTGCGCCTGAATAATATAAAAATCCAAGATTATGACATCCTCTACCATATTCTAAATCACAAGCTTTGGAATATAATTCACTTGCTTTTTTATAGTCTTGGTTTATACCGTAGCCTGAATGATATAAAAATCCTAGATTGTAGTACCCTTCGGCAATTTCTAAATCACAAGCCTTGGAAAATAATTTATTTGCTATTTGGTAATCTTGTTTTACACCTTCTCCTTGTTCATATAAAGCTCCTAAGTTGACACATCCTAGTCCATCTCCAAGATTGCAAGCTTTAGAATACAGGTCTTTTGCTTTTTCAAAGTCTTGTTTTACACCTCCTTTACCAGACTCATATAGAACCCCGAGACTATTGCAACCTTCACCGACATCCAAATCGCAAGCTTTAGAATATAGCTCATTTGCTTTGTTATAGTTTTGCTCTATGACTTCCCCTCGTTCATATAAAACTCCTAGATCACTACATCCTAGCCCGTTCCCCAAATTGCAAGCTTTGGAATATAGTTCGCTTGCTTTCTTATAGTCCCGCTTTACACCTTCGCTGGAACTATACAAAACTCCTAGATTATAGCATCCTATGCTATATCCTAAATCACAAGCCCTAGAATATAAATTTATTGCTTTTTTCAAAGTCTTGTTCTGCGCCTTCGCCTGAGGCATACCAAAGTCCTAGTGCATAGCATCCTATGCTATATCCTAAATCACAAGTCCTAGAAAACAATTCATTTGCTTTCTTATAGTCCTGCTTTGTATGTTTACCTAAATAGTATGAAGCTCCAAGATTATAACACCCTTCGGCAATCTCCAAATCGCAGGCCTTAGAATAGAATTGATTTGCTTTTTGGTAGTCTTGCTTTACGCCGCCATCTCCTTTTTCGTATAAAACTCCAAGATTATGACAGCTTTCGCCATGTTTTAAATCGCAAGCTTTCAAATATAGCTCGCTTGCTTTTTTATAATCCTGTTTTACGCCTTCGCCCGAGGCATATAAAAGCCCGAGATTGTAGCATCCGCGGCCTTCTTGCAAATCGCAAGCTTTGGAAAGCAGTTCGATCGCTTTTTTGTAATCTTGCTTTACTCCCTTGCCTGAGTGGTATAAAACACCCAGATTGCCGCAAGCTATGTTATTTTTTAAGTCGCAGGCCCTAGAATACAGTTCGGCCGCTTTTTTATAATCTTGTTCTACGCCCTTGCCGTATTCGTATGACGCCCCCAAGGTGGTGCAACCCCAGCCGTCGCCCAAACTACAGGCTTTAAAATTTAGCTCCCTTACCTTTTCATAATCCTGCTTCACGCCATCGCCCGAATAGTATGCCATGGCGAGATTTACGCATGCTAAGGTATTGTTATTATCGCATTCGCTTTGCAACTTGCTTATACCGGGATCCTCTTGTTCCGTCGATGACAAAGCTGTGGCTTCTGCTAGCGATAAAGTCGCCGTGACGATCAGCGCCAAAAATATCTTTTTCATAAATTGCTCCGTTTAAAATTTCGGCTATTTTATTTCATTTTCGCTTAATCTTTTGAAAATCGGCGAGCTGTAAATTTGCGCAGCCGCAAGCTTAAAGGCGAAATTTAGCAAAAAGCGTTAAAATTCCAAGCATTACAAGGAGCAAAAATGAAAATTTTAAGAAGCACGGACGCAAATTTCAAAGAGGAATTTGCGAGGTTGGTGCGCCGCGGCGAGACGGATATGAGATCGGTAATGCCCGTCGTTAGCGGCATCATCGAGGAGATCAGAGCGCGCGGCGATGAGGCGCTAGCCGAACAGATCGAGAAATTTGACAGATGGCGCGTGCAGGGCGATCTGGCTATCACACAAGAGCAGATGAGGCGCGCGTATGAAGGCTTAACCGCAGAGCTAAAAAACGCGCTTCAGGTCGCATACGAGCGCATCTACGCCTATCACGAAAAGCAGCTTGAGAGAAGCTGGTTTAGCTTCGATCCAAGCGGTGCGATGCTCGGGCAAAAGATCACGCCGGTAGATCGCGCGGGGCTGTATATCCCGGGCGGCAAGGCGGCGTATCCGAGCTCGCTTCTGATGAATGCGATCCCAGCAATCGTCGCGGGCGTGGAGGATATCAGCGTCTGCACCCCCGCCGTGGGCGGCGTCGTAAACGAGCTACTGCTCGCGGCTATGCATGTGCTGGGGATCAAAAAGGCCTACAAAGTAGGCGGCGCCAGCGCGATCGCGGCGATGGCATACGGCACGCACACGATCGGCAAGGTCGATGTCATCACAGGCCCCGGGAATATCTTCGTAGCGACCGCTAAAAAGCTCGTGTTCGGCGACGTGAATATCGATATGATCGCAGGCCCTAGCGAAGTGGGCATCATCGCAAACGCCGCGGCAAATCCGCGTAATATCGCCGTGGATCTGCTCAGCCAGGCCGAGCACGACGAGATCGCAAGCAGCTTTTTGATAAGCGACGATGAAAAATTTGCTCTTGCCGTCGCAGAGCACATCGAGCGCGAGCTTCCTACGCTCGTACGTGAGCCGATCGCTCGCGCCAGCATCCAAAACAAGGGCGCGATCATCATCGCGCGCGATATGAACGAATGCGTGGGGCTAATGAACGAGCTTGCGGTCGAGCACCTCGAGATCGCGACCGAGAACGCCTACGAGCTGCTTCCGCGTATACGCCATGCAGGCGCGATATTTTTGGGCCACTACACGCCCGAAGCGATGGGCGATTACCTCGCAGGCCCTAACCACACGCTGCCGACCGGCGGAAGCGCGCGATTTTTCTCGCCTCTTGGGGTTTATAACTTCATCAAACGAAGCTCGATCATAGCGCTAAATAAGCGCGCCATAGACGAGCTCGGAGGCGCGTGCATGGCGCTAGCGGATGCAGAGGGGCTCGGT
>CAJPSJ010000093.1 GCA_905373295.1 uncultured Campylobacter sp.
TCCGCCCGGAAAGATGACGAAAATTTCGCTGTTTTCGATGAGAGCGCCTTTGCGTGGTGCAAATGCTGAAAATTTCGCGCCCTGCGTCAAAAAGCCGTTGCTTTTTTGCTCAAACGGCAGCATGATGTTAAAGCCCACGCTGTGCGTCCTCGCTCTCGCAAATGCGCCTCGGTTGGCGCCTTGCATAATGCCACCACCGCCTCCGGTGATGATCGAGTATCCTAAATCGGCGAGCCCCTCGCAGAGCTTTTGCGCGTCTTTTACGTAGCGGTTGTCCTCGCTAAAGCGCGCCGAGCCGAAGATCGTGGCGCTTTTGCCCACGTTTTTGAGATTGTCGCGGGCAATTTTGATGTCTTTTAAAATTTCTTTTAACTGCATGATTAATCTATCTTTTATGTATATTATTTAAAATTTTAGCTTTAAGAATAGCATTAAATTTTTAAAATTCCGTTTAAAATAGTAGAATTTGCGTGATTTAAAATCTCGTCGTAAATCATACTAGGTTGCTAAGCTTTCGTAAAAATCCGCCGACGCCGCGGTAAGCACTCATATCGATAGGCTCCAAGCCCTGCTTGCTCAAAAATCGCGAGACGCTCTGTCTAAGCGCGATGGTAGCGGGCGAAAACGGGCGGTGCGAGTTGAAAAGTACGCGGTTGTGCGCGCACTCAGCGACGTCCTTGCAAAACGGCACGAAGCCCAGTAGCTTGAAATTTAGCTCGCTTATGTTTTTCTGCGCGACCGCTTTTAAATTTTCGTAGATCATCACGGCGTCTTCCTCGCTCGCGGTGAAATTTAGCAAAAACAAAATCTCTTTTTTGCTCGCCCCGAGCGTCTTTAAAAGCGCGTAGGTGTTGCTGATCGCGCAGGGCTCGTTCGCGCATAGAACGACGTTGTGATCCGTAACCTGGGTGAAGCTTTTTAAATTTTCAAGTCCCGCGTCGATCAAAATAAAATCGAAAATCCCCGCCTCTTTCAGCTCGCTTACGAATTTAGCGGAGTTTTCGCCCGCGCCGTCTGCCGGCGAGACGAGAGTTAAATTTTGAGAAATTTTTACCGCGACGGCACTTGGCAGCGAAATCCTCTTTCTTTGCAAAGCGTTTAAGATGATCTCTTGATTGTTTAAATTCGGAGCTTCGATGATCGCCGTGCGGTAGCCCTGCTCGCTTAGAATTTCGGCGAAATTTGCTGCAATCACGCTCTTGCCGACTCCGCCCTTGGCGCTTAAAAAATTTACGATTTTAGTTTGCATATCAGTCCTCTTTTAAATTTCATCTCTCCAAGCGGCAAAATCACGCTTATGCGCTCGTTTACTCCGGGATGCGGCAGAGCTAGCCTGCCGCCCGGTCTTGCTTTTGCGCTTGCGTATAAAATATCCACGTCCAGCGTGCGCGGCGCGTTTTTGAAGCTTCTTTTGCGTCCAAATCGTAGCTCTGCGCGCTGCATGATTTTGAGTAATGTAAGCGGCGGCAGAGAGCTTTGCACGAGCATTACGGCGTTTAAAAAATCGGACTGATCTAAAAAGCCGAACGGCTTGTTTTTTAAGATCGGAGAATTTTGCGCTACGAAAAAGCGCGCATCGCTTTGTAAAACGCGATAAAATCGCTCGAAGCGCCGCCTGACATCTCCTAAATTCCCGCCGAGTCCAAGCAGATATAAATTTTTAAAATTTCTGCGTGCACGGCGTCTCATCGGAAAAACGGCGCTTTTTACGACGCACAGCGCGTCCGCGCACTCGTAAAATCCGTTTTCTTTAAGCCGCATGTTCACCCGAGCTACTCTCATAAAATTTCGGCCCCATTTTCGCGCACGACCACGACATCCTCGATACGCACGCCAAACTCGCCGGGCAGATAGATCCCCGGCTCCACGCTAAAGACCATGCCCTCTTTTAGCACGGTATCTCCGCACTTTGAGATAAACGGAAGCTCGTGTATATCGACTCCGACGCCGTGTCCGGTGCTGTGAAAAAACGCTTCGCCGTAACCATGCCTTGCTATAAAATCCCTAGCCGCCGCATCGATCTCGCTCGCCTTTTTGCCTGGCATAACCGCCGCGATCGCCAGAGCTTGCGCCTCTTTTACGATCTCGTAAATTTCTTGCCGTTTGGCGTTTTTAAAATTTTGTTCCTTGCCGAAGTTAAAATTTTCGTCAAAGCACGCCGTGCGCGTTCTATCGGAGCAGTAGCGATTAAATTCAACCCCCGCGTCAAGCAGGAGCAAATCGCCATGCCGCAAACGCTTTTTACCGGGCAACGCGTGCGCTTTAGCAGCGTTTTCGTTGATCGCGACGATAGGCGAAAAGCTAAGCGCGAGCTCGCCCTTTTTCTTAAAGATGAGCTCGGCGTTAAAAAACAGCTCCTCTTCACTCATGCCTTCGCCGCTAGCGCGCACGAACGCGGCAAATTCGTCAAACCTCTGGGCGCCTAGCTGCGCCGCTCGCTTTAAAATTTTTATCTCATCCTCTGATTTTACTATGCGCGAAATTTGCGAAAAATTCGCGCGTGCCTTAAATCTTATCCCAAGCCCCTTGCTCAGAGCTTCCCACTCGCCCGCGCTAAAATCATACGGGTTGTAGCTAAGCTCCTTTACGCCGGCCTTTCGCAAAAACAGCCGCGCGTCTTTTATCAAATTTCGCTCGACCTCGATCACTTCGGTATCTTTGCAAAGCTCGCGCGCCTCGATGCTATAACGCGCATCGGTGAGGAAAAATTTGCGCCCCGCGAGACTCAAAAATATCGCGTTGTCGCAGCTGTATCCGCACTCGTGGTAAACGGCGTTTTCGTCCTTTAGGATAAAATTTTTCAAATTTAATCCCAAACTTATTTGGCTTTCTGCTCGGCTCTGGCGGCTTTGATCTGCTCAAAAATTTGAATCATTCCGATCATCGCCAGATGGTATCCCACGGGGCCAAATCCGATAATCTGACCCGCTGTTACGGGCGCTATTAGACTTTTTTGTCTAAGCTCCTCTCTGCGAGCGATGTTTGAGATATGCACTTCGATTACGGGCAGGCTGACTGCGGCGAGCGCATCTCGGATAGCGAGCGAAGTGTGCGTGTAGGCGGCGGGATTGATGATGATGCCGTCGCAGGTGCCGAAGCACTCTTGGATCTTATCGACGATCTCGCCTTCGAAATTGCTCTGAAAAAACTCGATCTCGTTGCCGCTCTGATCGGCGACCGCCTTCATCTGCTTATGGATATCCTCCATCTTCATAACCCCGTAAATAGCGGGCTCGCGCATACCAAGCATATTGATATTCGGTCCTTGAATCACCATAATTTTCATTTTTGCGTCCTTGTTTTGAAATTTAAGCAAAAATTATAACCAAAGCGAGCTTATTTTTTACTATGGCGCTAAATTTGCCCGCTCAAACCCAAGCGATAAAATTTTATCTCTAAATTTAGCACGGAAGAGAATTTTATGCTAAAATCACGCGCTGTTTTAGATAAGGAAAACGATGAGAATTTTAAGGGCGAAGTGGGTTCTTGTCTGCGATGAGAATTTTAAAATTTTAAAAGAGGGCGCGATCGTCTTTGATAAAAAGATAATCGAGGTCTGCACCTTTGCAAGCGCGGCGCGCAAATACCCGCAAGCCGAAATTTTGGACTTTAGCGGCGACATAGCGATGCCTGCGTTTATAAATCCGCACGTGCATTTGGAATTTAGCGCAAACAAAGGCACGCTGCGCTACGGCGATTTTTTGGAGTGGCTAGGCAGCGTCATCGCCTCAAGGCAGCAGCTGGACGCTGCGGCGCGCGGACGGTTGATCTTGGAGCAGATCGCCGCGATGATGCGAAGCGGCGTGGGTACGATCGGCGAAATTTCAAGCTTCGGCGGCGAGGCTGAAGCTTGCGCGAAAAGCGGCATTAGAACCGTGTTTTTCAATGAAATTTTAGGCGCGAGCAAAGATGCTGCGGCGGAGAATATTTCTAAATTTAAAGAGCGGTTCGAGCGCTCAAAGGCGCTTGCAAGCTCGCTTTTTATCCCCGCCGTGTCGGTACACTCGCCGTATTCGACGCACCCGCAGATTACGGAGTTTGCGACGAAGCTTGCCCGCGAAAACGGGCTTGCCATAAGCACGCATTTTATGGAGAGCGCGTATGAGCGGCAATGGCTGCGCGCGGGCCGCGGTAAGCTTAAAACCTGGCTTTCTAAATTTAATCCCGCGCCCGCGCCTTTTTACTCGCCGCAGGGTTTCGTAGCGCATTTTAGCGGGCTTCGCACGCTTTTTACGCATTGCGTTTGGGTGGATGATTTTAGCATCTTTGATCCGAAGCTCCACTCGATCACGCACTGCGCGCGCTCCAACCGCCTGCTTAGCAAAAAGCGGCTAAGCTTTAAAAAGCTGCTCGCAAGCGGACTCAATTACAATATCGCTACCGACGGGCTTAGCTCGAATTTTAGTCTAAGTTTTTTAGACGAGCTGCGTGCAAATTTAATGATGCACGACGAGCTGGGCCTAGCGGAACTGGCGCGGGCGTTACTTTTAGGCGCGACGAGAAATGCGGCAGCGGCACTTGGGCTAAATTTGGGCGAGCTGAAAGCCGGTAAGCTCGCCGACATCGCCGTTTTTGAAGGCATTGAGTGCGAGCAGAGTCAGCTGCCGCTACAGCTCATTTTGCAGAGCAAAAACGCAAAATCACTTTTTATCGAAGGAATGAAATGCAATTTCTAAAAAACATCTTTGCGCCGATCGGCGCCGTGCTCGGATTTATCAATAAATACTTTAAATCCTTGATTTTTCTGCTTATTTTGTTTTTGATTTTCGCAGGCGGCGAAAGCGCGCAACAAAAGGGCGCGAATCTCGCTCAGCTTTCATTAAGCGGCGCGATAATGGACGATAGCGAAATTTTAGAAAAGATCGAAACTCTGAAAAACGACGAGGCGATCAAAGGAGTGCTTCTGCTGATCGACAGCCCCGGCGGCGCGCTAAGCCCGAGCGTGGAAATTTCGCTGGCTATCAAGTCGTTAAACTCGCGCAAGCCGGTCGTTGCTTACGCCAAGGGCACGATGGCGAGCGGCAGCTACCTAGGCGGCGTGTGGGCGAGTAAAATTTACGCAAATCCGGGCAGCTTCATCGGCTCTATCGGCGTAATCATGCAGGGCCTAGACGTGAGCGAAGCAGCCGCTAAACTAGGCTTTGCCGAACAGATCGTCAAAGCGGGCGAGCTCAAAGAGGCGGGTACGATGATGCGAAAATGGAGCGACGCGGAGCGCGCGAGCCTGCAAGCCCTGGTGGACGAGAGCTACGAGCTATTTACGCGCGAGGTGGCGCAGGCGCGCTCGCTGGATCTTAGGAAGCGCGATACGTGGGCCAATGCGCGAGTATTTTTAGCTAGCGGCGCCAAAGGCGTCGGACTCATCGACGAGGTGGGCTCTTTAGAGGATGCTAAAAGCGCGCTCGTAAAGGCTAGCGGCGTAGCAGATCCGATCTGGCAGGAGCCTTCGGCGTATGAAAAGATGATGGACAAGCTAGCGAATAAAAGCGAGAGTTTGGTACGCGGGGCATTCGGTGCGAAGCTGATGGCGTATTTAGAATTTTAGAAATTTCGTAGAAATTTTAGAATATGAGGGAATTTTAAAAGTAGAATTTTGTATGCGAAAGCTACACCGGGTTTGATTACTTTTAAATTTCCTCGCTTTTTCATTTGGCGTTTTCCTTTAAAATTTTACCCTTTTTGTGAATTTTTCTTTGTTTAAGAACTCCTCATTTTTCTACCAATTATTCAGCCCCCTTTAAGCATCACTCTTGTATAATCACAATTCTGTTTCGCACCGAGCCGAACCTGCTTTCTTAACTCTTAAGTCCTAGTAGTTTTAGCCTTTTAGCGAACGTGTTTTTTAAAATTTTAACTGTTAAAAACAAATATCTTTAGTCAATCTTTGAAATCTAAACAAGTGATCGATTGAGCCTATGGATTAAGATTTAGATCGCCGGATCGAAATTTAGATTATTTTTTACGTCCGTAACGAATATCTAAGTTAGCATCTAGCTTTAAACTAAATCTATCCATAAAAACGATGTTACAAAAACATAAAGTTTTTAGATTAAAAACTTCATAATCGCATCTACCTGTATTAAGTATAAAGAGTTTAAATCATAGATTAAATTAAGACGCAGAATAAGACCGAAGCTTAGCTTTGGTCTTATTAATGCTATCCTTAGAGATTTATGGTTTATGAGAAACGAAGTTTCGAATAAATCTTTGTAACTTTAGGTGGGTGCAGGGAGCGAAAGCTCCCGCTCGCAGTAACGGCTTTGCCGTTGCGAGAAGTATAAATATGGAGAGTTTGATCCTGGCTCAGAGTGAACGCTGGCGGCGTGCCTAATACATGCAAGTCGAACGGAATTTAAAAGAGCTTGCTCTTTTAAATTTAGTGGCGCACGGGTGAGTAATATATAGCTAATCTGCCCCTTGCTGGAGGACAACAGTTAGAAATGACTGCTAATACTCCATACTCCTTTTTACCATAAGATAAATCGGGAAAGAATTTCGGCAAGGGATGAGACTATATCGTATCAGCTAGTCGGTGGGGTAACGGCCTACCGAGGCTATGACGCGTAACTGGTCTGAGAGGATGATCAGTCACATTGGAACTGAGACACGGTCCAAACTCCTACGGGAGGCAGCAGTAGGGAATATTGCGCAATGGGGGAAACCCTGACGCAGCAACGCCGCGTGGAGGATGACACTTTTCGGAGCGTAAACTCCTTTTGTTAGGGAAGAATAATGACGGTACCTAACGAATAAGCACCGGCTAACTCCGTGCCAGCAGCCGCGGTAATACGGAGGGTGCAAGCGTTACTCGGAATCACTGGGCGTAAAGGACGCGTAGGCGGATTATCAAGTCTCTTGTGAAATCTAACGGCTTAACCGTTAAACTGCTTGGGAAACTGATAATCTAGAGTAAGGGAGAGGCAGATGGAATTCTTGGTGTAGGGGTAAAATCCGTAGATATCAAGAAGAATACCTATTGCGAAGGCGATCTGCTGGAACTTAACTGACGCTAATGCGTGAAAGCGTGGGGAGCAAACAGGATTAGATACCCTGGTAGTCCACGCCCTAAACGATGTATACCGGTTGTTGCTGTGCTAGTCACGGCAGTAATCCACCTAACGGATTAAGTATACCGCCTGGGGAGTACGGTCGCAAGATTAAAACTCAAAGGAATAGACGGGGACCCGCACAAGCGGTGGAGCATGTGGTTTAATTCGAAGATACGCGAAGAACCTTACCCGGACTTGATATCTAACAAATCATCCAGAGATGGAAGAGTGTCTGCTTGCAGAAATGTTAAGACAGGTGCTGCACGGCTGTCGTCAGCTCGTGTCGTGAGATGTTGGGTTAAGTCCCGCAACGAGCGCAA
>CAJPSJ010000094.1 GCA_905373295.1 uncultured Campylobacter sp.
CCGCCCATCGTGTGGTGAGGTTTCGGCGAGAGGCGGATGACGTAGAAAGGTCCCGCTTCGTTGATCTCGCTAAGCGCACTTTCTTGCTTGCCGAACTCGTCTTTTTTGGCTTTAACGCCTTCGTTGTATTTTTTGACGCTCTGCTTTAGCGCATCCGCAGGCACGCCGTATTTACTGGCGATCTCATCTAGGCTCGCGCATTCGCCCACTAATTTACCGCTTGCCATGCCTTTAGAAATAACCTCTTCGCTTAGGTCTTTAAACGCCATTTTGGTATCGGCGAAGGTTATCGGATAGGCTTTCGGATCCTCGCGTAAAATTTTAAATTCCGCGTCCGCGCGGGTCTTGCGGTCTGCAAGCTCGTTCATAAAGCGCTTGCCGTTGCGAATGTCCACGGCGATACCGTATTTAAAGGTGCCTTGCTGAGTTAGGATCGGAGCGGTACCGAAGCCCTTCTCATCAGGGCTCGCCCACGGACCGAACTGGATCCAATCGACCTGCACCGGATACGCACCGATCTCAAAGGCTTTTAGCAGCACACCCGCGGTAGCTCCTGCGTGATTTGTGCTATCGACGTCGTCAGGAATGCGCGGGTCTTGAAGCTTGCGATAAATTTTATCGCGGCAAAATCCGCCCGCTGCGAGCACTACGCCTTTTTTGGCTTTGAGCGTCTTTTTTGTGCCGCTCGTGTTTTCAAGATCGTCGCTGTAGAGATTCGGATCAAATTTATACTCCTCGCGGATCACGACGCCCGCCACGCGATCTCCGTCCATTGCGAAATCGTCAAATTTTGCGCGGCGGCGAAGCTCGCAGCCCTTATCTTTTAGTGCTTCAAATTTTTCAAGCATCGGTTGGATGTAGCCAGAGCCGCTATCGTTTGTAGTTAGCATCGAGCGCGCGACGCTGTGTCCGCCGAAGTGGGCGCAGTGATCCATCTTAAATTGCACGCCGCTATCGACGAGGAATTTAAACGCGTCCAAACCGCGATCGGCCAGGGTGCTTAAAAGCTCGGGGTGGTTGATGCCAAGGCCTGCCTTTAGGCAGTCGTTCATAAATAGCTCTTTGCTGTCTTTGATACCAGTTTTTTCCTGCACCGGGTTCATCGGTACGCTCATACCGCCGCCGTTGATGACTGAGTTTCCGCCGATGCGACCCATCTTTTCTAGAATCAAGACTTTGTTGCCTTTCTCGGCTGCTTTTAAGCCCGCCGCAAGCCCCGCAAAGCCGCTACCGATGATGATTACATCCCACTCCTCGTCAAATTTGACGTCCTTTGCGTCCACTGCGCTTGCTTGTGCATTTACCGCGCTAAGTGCGAGTGCACCGGCTCCTACCATACCCATTTTCAGTATGTCGCGTCTCTGCATATTTGCCCCTTTACTTAGAGATTTTTTAATCTTAAAGATTAATGTCGTAATTTTATATTAAATCTTTATGTAAGTCAAATGTTATTTGGTATATAATTTAATAGCTAAAGGCTATAAAATTTCAATCGAAGGGGCAAAAAATGAGCCTGCGACATATGGAATTTGCGGTAAAAATTTCGGAGCTTAAAAGCTTTACAAAAGCGGCGAGCGAGCTTGGAATCGCCCAGCCGTCGCTTTCAAAGAGCATTATGCTTTTAGAAAAGGAGCTCGGGATCGAAATTTTCGATAGGAAAAACGGCCTTGAGCTTACATACGCGGGCGAAATTTACATCGCCAGAGCGAAAAATATGCTTAGGCTCAATAAGGAGCTAAATAACGAAATCCGCGGGCTTTCGTCAATCAAGACGGGCAAGCTCGTAATCGGCGCGACCTCGACCAGCTTTAAATTTATCGAAAAGATCATCGCGATGTTTTACAGTAGGTTTTCTAAAGCCGACATCAGGGTCGTGCACGCTCACTCCGAGCCCGCGCTCATCGAGATGCTAAAAAGCGGCGAGCTTGATATCGTCTATGCCGCGCACTTCGGCGAGCTTTTCGCGGAGGGGCTTGAGTGCGAGTTTATAAAAAAGCGCAGGCTACTTCTAAGCGTCTGCTCCTCTCATCCGGCTGTTTCGCGAGCTAGTATAAATTCTACCGAGAGATATCCCAAGATCGCGCTTAGCGAGTTCAAATCCGATAAATTTGCAATCAGCAGTAAAATTTTAAAAAGCGAGTCGAACTTTAAAAAAATATTCGAAAACGCGGGCTTTACGCCTCAAATTTTCTGCGACACCTCCTATCTGTATGTGGCTAACGCGATGGTCGCGGCGGGGCTTTGCGTCAGCTTCAGCTTCGCGCGGTACATTTTTGAGACGCAGAAGGACTACATCACGCTCTTTGACGTCGCAGATGAGCCGCTTTTGGACGTGTCGTTTTCGGTCGTGTATAAAAAACCCTCCAAGCTCGCAAAGGAATTTATAAAGATGATAAAAGCGGGCAAAAGCGGCGAGTAGGGCGGTCTGCGGCGCGCAGATTTAAATTTAATAACGCGCCGCAAGGGTTTAAATTTAAAAATGCACTGCATAGGTTCAAATTTAATAGCATGCTCCGAGACGCTGCGCCAAAGATCAACTTTTAAAATTTATCCCGCAACCTTGTTTTTTAAATTCCGGTTCGCAGCTTGCTTAGCCGAAATTTCATCTCAAATTTTATCTTGCGCTCTAATCGGTTAAATTTTATCTTGCACATGCAGGCTAAATTTTATCTCGCGGCGCATTAGACTAAATTTTCATTCGCCGCGGCTACGTAAATTTACGGCGCGCTATTTTATAAAATTTTATCTGCAAGCGGGCAAAGAGCGTCTATTCGGTGCTTTCAGCTCTTTGGCTACCGCTTGATTAGCTGCTTTTCTTGCTCGCCGCCAAAACTTGCGCTAAGACCGCCGCTAGCGCGATATTGAGGCTGACGCAGAGCCCAAACAGCGCCACGGCCTTGGTGGAGCTGAAAGCGAGCGTGAAAAAGGAGATGATGCTGGTTAAAGACGCGAGCGTAATGCCAAAAATTTTATCGCTAAGCGCCATTTTGTCGTTGTTTGCAAAGATCATATAGTCTATCCCCACGGCGCCTGATAGGATCAGCGCAAAGATCGCAAAAATATTCACGCTCACGCCGAATGCGCTAAGTAGGGCAAGCACGGCTAAATTTGTCGCAAAAACACAGATGACGATCAGCCACGCCGTCCGCGCGCCGAAAAACGCCCACAGCAGTGCGAGCGCGAGGGCGTATGCGGCGCATTTTAGATACAAGGCGTTGATTTTGATCTGTGAAAACGCCTCGCTTATGGCGCTTCGCATGTTTAGATGCAGCGCGCCCATCTGCGCGGCAAGCTCGCTTACGGCTGCTTTATCGCGCACGCCGCGCAAAAAAGCGATATGCGGATCGATGCTCGGCATCGCGGCAAAAAGAACGGAGCTTCTAGCCTGTTCGTAGCTTAAAATAGGCGCATCTGCGATCTTAGCAAAGTTTGCGTCCACGAGCTCGCGACTAAGCCCGAGACGTAAAAATGCGCTTCTATCGTAGTTTGCAAAGGACTGCTTGATAAAGCTCTGCGTGGCGGGATCCAAAATCGGCGCGCCGGTGTATGAGTCCGCAAGACCGCGCGCTACGGCCTCTTTGGCTACCGCGCTTGCATCATTGCCCACGATCAGATCGAAGCTGGAGCCTCCGATGCTTGCGAGCTTGGCGCTCATTGCGATCAGGTTTTTATCCAGGCTCGCGTATTCGCTGACGTCGTCCTTAAGCTCCATCTTAAAATATAAAAACGCAAGCAGCGCCGCGCAAACGAGAATGAGCGCTTTGAGGCTTAGGTTTATCTTACAAAGCGCCTTTGCGTAGAGTTCAAGAGCTTTTGCAAAAGCCGTAGCGGGGCGAAATTCCGCTCCTTCAAGAAGTAGCGGCAGGGCGAAGTAACTAAAACAAAACGCCCCCGCAAGTGCGGCTATCGCAAAGATCGCGATTTCTTTGAGCAGAAAAAACGGGCTAAATAAAAATACGAAGTAGCCTCCCGCAGTGATGAAAAACCCTAGAAGCAGGATGTTTCGCATGCTTTTTATTGAGCGAGCTTTGATCTCGCGCGAGATGTTTGCGCCGAGCCAGTGCACCGCGTAATCCAGCATCAGCCCGATTAGGCTCGTCGAAACCACGGCGCTTAGGATGTGGATCGAGCCGCGGATCGCCATCGTAGCCGCTACGCCGCAGGCAAGCCCGAAAAGCGCAGGCAGCAGCAGACAGAAGATACGTGCGCGCGAAAATGCCGCCAGCAGCAGCGCCGCACACAGGCTAAGCGAAACGGCGCCAGCGACGGAGCTTTCGCGCACGCCCGCGCTTTTGCCCAAAGCGCTAAAAAGGGCGGTGCCTGAGATTAAAATTTTGCTCTTTTGCGCCTTGTGCACCAGCGCGCTAAGCGCGTCGTCGTTTGCTTTCGGAGCGAGTTTGGCCGTAGCGAGGTAGTGCGGCGCGCCGTCAATGGTCGCGATGAAGCGGTTTTGCGCAGGATCAAGCTTGATCGTGCCGCGAGAGCTGAGGCGCGAGTGAAGACTGAGCGAGAAAAAGTCCTGCGAGAGGCTAAGCGGACGAAATTTTGAGTAAATCTCACGTGCGCTACGCTCAAAAAAGGCCTGTGGATCGCTTTTTAAAAGCTCCACGCTCGCATCATCGAGCATCGCGGGCGCAAAGCGCGCAAGCTCGCTCTGATACACGCTCGCGTCCTTTACCTCGTAAATTATGCTCTCAAAAAGCCCGCTTTTTTGCATATCTGCAATGAACGCGTCAAAGTTCGCTCTCTCCGCGCTTGCGACGATGATTTGTCGCGCGATCTCGCGGTTGAAATCCTCGACGCTTTGTTTCTGCTCGCCCGAAATTTCGATGCCGCTTAGCTCGTAAAAATCGGAATTTACGCGGTTTAAATTTAACGCTATAAAGGCGCAAAGCGCGATAAAAACCGCGCCGAATGCCGCTAGGATCGCGCTCTTACTCATCTAAGCTCACGACGCCCGAAAATACGTTTTCGCTCACGTCGCCGTTAGCGCTGCTAATTCGCAGCACCCTGACGTAGGCGCCGCCCTCGATCACGATATTTTTAAAGATATTTTGCAGCATCCCTTTTGGGCTTAGCTCGGCGCGCCACGCATCTTTGCTGCCGCTTAGCGCGATCGAGAAATTTTTGCTAAGCCGCGCTACGTCCAGGCGCGAGATCGCCAAAAAGGTGTCCTTATCAAAAAGCGAATCGGCGCTTTTGACCCACGCTTCGCCGCTGCGCTCAAAAACGCCGTCCGCGCCGATTTTTAGCTCGCTTCGCACCGGCTCTAGCGTCGTCCAAAACAGCTCGCCGCCTTTGATTTTAAACTCGCCGCTGCTTCGCACGGGCTCGGCAAAGCCCTCGATGCTGAGCGTTTCGCTAAATTTACCGCCGATATTGTCGGTCTTAAGCGCCAGATCGCTCACTTCAAGCGCGCTCGCAAGTCCCAAAATCGCCAAAAATAAAGCCAAAATTTTCATCGTAGTCCTTTAAATTTTATGCTCGCTAAAATTTCACCGCTCGTTATCGCTAGACAAAATTTCATTCGCTGCGGCGTTTTAAGAGCGGTCTTTCTCGGGCGCGGCTTTGTTCGCCGATGAAATTTTATCTGCCGCCGAAATTTTACCCGCGGGATTTTTCTTTGCTAAAATTTTATCCGCGCACGCCCTTAACTGCGGCGGTATCTCATATAGCGTCCTTTTAGAATCAAGCTCCACCGCGGCTTGCGACGTAGTAGCTTTGGCTAATAGCGCGCCGGATAGGCTTTTGATGCGGTAGGAAAATTTTATGATCGTGTCGCATTCAAGTAGCTCGATGCTCACCGCAACCTCGTCGTCAAAAAGTATAGGCGCGATAAATTTAAACTCCATTTTGATAATGGGATATATAAATCCATCATCTCTCATCTGCATATATGTGTAACCTGCGTCGCGCCAAAACTCGCATCTAGCGTCCTCGCAGAGCTTTACGTAGTTGCCGTGCCACATCACGCCCATCGGATCGGCGTCGTAAAATCTGGCGCGAAATTTATACTCTTTCATTCTTCTCTCCGCTATGAAATTTTTCGTCTTGCGCGGCGGATTTTGCGGCGGCTAAATTTGAATTATCTAAATTTAGCGCGGTATCCGAGCTCGCCGCATTTTTCAAATTCGGCGCGGCATTTGAACTCGCCGTGTCGTTTAAATCCGCTGCGCCATTTAAATTTGACGCAGCGTTTGAACTCGTCTCGCCGAAATTTACGGTACCGTCGCGCTTTGCATCGCTCGCGTCTTTTCCTTGCGCCCAAAAATCAAAGAAATTATACCATTGAGAAGGAAATTCTTTGGCATAAAGCTCTAGCTGCCGCACGTAGCTTTTAAGAGGCGGCGCGACCGATCGCGCCTTGTCGCGGTTTTTTAGCGGCGCAGGTAGCGGCTGCAGCCGCAGCTCGTGGCCGCTGCGCCCCTCGTAGCACCATAGGCTAAATAGCGGCGCGTCCAAAATTTTAGCGAGCAGGTAGCCGCCGATCGGGAAGTTCGCGCTGCGCCCTAAAAAATCCTCGCTTTGGAATTTATCCGAGCCCACCGGCATGCGATCGCCCATTATCGCGATATGCTCGCCGTTTTGCAGTAGCTCTTTGATTTGCAGCATCTCGCCGATGCCGAGCTCGCCGACGTATAGAATTTTCACGCCGCCGCCCATTTTTTCGATAAATTTCATAAAATTTTCGCTGTGTTTGCGAAAGATCAGCACGTTGATTTTTATCCCCGCCGTGCTTGCCGAAAGGGCGCGCGCGATCTCGGTGTTGCCGAAGTGCGAAGTGATTAAAATTTTGCCTATTCCGTCGCTTAGAAGTTCTTTCATGCCGCTTTGCACGCGGATTTGATCCAGCGCGATCTTGCCGTTCCAAACCGCGATTTTTTCGCACAAGCTGAGGGAAAATTTATAAAAATTCGCGTAAATTTCGCGAGCCTTGGGCTCGCGATCAAGCGCGCGCCGCAAAAACTCCCTGATCGCGCGCCGTTCGTTTTTAAGCAGCGCAAAATAGATCGCCGAGATGCAAAGCGCAGTGCCTCGCATGCAAAAATCGGGAGTGTGAAGCGTGATGAAGCGGGCTAAATTTAAAAGCGCCGCGCCCGCCTTTTCGTTGTTTTCGCTCCAGTGTTTAGCCATCGCGCCCATCCTTTGCGGCGGCATGTTGCGACGAGGCATTTACGAGCGAACTTTGCGCTGAATTTTCCGCCTGCGGGCTTTGCGCTGCGGCTTTGTCGCCGTATTTTTCGGTACCAGCTTTTTCGTCTGCGCCGCCGTCCATCTCCTCTTTCGCACCTTTGCAACTATCACGCCGCG
>CAJPSJ010000095.1 GCA_905373295.1 uncultured Campylobacter sp.
ATCTCCCAAGGTCTTGCGAAAAACCACGTCGCGGCTGTTTGCACGGTCTGCGCGCTAAGCGATGCCGTATTTACGGCCGTAGGGATATTTTTAATCGGCGGCACCCTTAAGCAAGGCTCGCTTCTTACCCAAATTTTAAGCATAGGCGGGATCATGTTTCTGCTCTGCTACGCGCTAAGCTCGTTTTTCAGCGCCTACAGGGGCTCGCATTTTGCTAAGATCCAAAACTCGGCAAATAGCCCGCTGGCGCCCGTCGTAGCCAAAGCCCTTGCGGTGACGCTTCTAAATCCGCACGTGTATTTAGATACCGTCGTGGTCGTGGGCTCGCTCGGCGCTACGATCGCAGATCCGCAAAAACCGTGGTTTTACGCGGGAGTTATGTTCGTATCGTTTGCGTGGTTTTTCGGCTTGGGCTACGGTTCAGGGGCGCTTTCGAAGCTTTTTGCGAGCAGCAGAGCATGGCGCATAATAGACGCGCTCGTGGGAGTTTTGATGCTGTATATAGCGTATCTGATCGCGAAGTTTGTCTTTAAAATTTAAAATTTAACGCTAAAATTCCGCATTCTTGATAAAGGATCTATGATGAAAATTGAAATTGAAAGCGGGCTCGAACTAAAAGAGGCCTTGTGGCGCGTAGAGAAAGCTCTGCGACTAGTGACCGACAAGGACGGCAAAATCACATCGAGCGCGACGCTTTACGTGGGTAAACATTCGCTTTTAAATTTACTCGATACCAACCAGATCGAAAATATCCAAAACGCTTATGCGCGCGCCAGGACGGAATTT
Organism: uncultured Campylobacter sp.; assembly: GCA_905373295.1. GTDB lineage: Bacteria > Campylobacterota > Campylobacteria > Campylobacterales > Campylobacteraceae > Campylobacter_B. The sequence continues at coordinate 787 of CAJPSJ010000095.1, forward strand.
CGCGCGGAGATGCTGGGCGTACTGGAGGGCTTTTTATCCCAAGAGGACGCCGAGAAAAACGCTGAATACGTGCTATTTAATCAGCTCTACCAGATGGCGATGACCGCAGGCAAGAAGAGCGATATCTTTATCCATGTCCAAGGCATCAGCGAAAACGAGGTCGTGCTACGCGTCTATCAGCGCTTCGAGCTTGACGACGGCGTGATAATCTACTACGCAGGCGGCGAGTTTAGCTACACTCTGGATGAAAATTTCGGCAAAATTTATCGCTACGAAATTTGATTTTAGCGGTACGGCGCAAGATCGGTGCCGCCTCGATCGTAAATATCGCACTGCGCTTCTTTGCTGTAGCGTATAAATTTAAACTCTAAAACACATGGCAAGTTTAAATTTAGGCAAACTTTCTGCGACGATAGAATTCCGCTCGGTTAAAATTTATCGCGATTTCAAATTTAAAGCTGTGTGTAAATTTTTATCCTTCGATACGCAAATTTTACCCTACTGCCCGCCTACGTTTGAGTTCACCTTGTTTTACGCTTGTCGAAATTTTTAAGTCGAGCTCGCATAAAATTTTACTCCTCAGGCACGCAAATTTCGCCGCGCCACATCGCTTTTGCCGTGTAAAAGCCCACGATGCCGATAAAAACGCATAAGATAGCAAAACCCGCCGCTCCCGCAAACAAGAAAAATTTGATCCCGTTAAACTCAAATGCTCGCAAAAACGCGATACTGGCCGCAGCCGTCGGGAAGGTAAACGCCCACCACGACAGGAAAAATTTAAGTCGCAAAAAGCTTTTAAACATAAAAAGGATGAGAAGCGCGAAAAATAGCGTCACGTAGAGCATGATCTTCGCCGTGACGTCGAATCCGCCGGTGAGCTTGACGTAGTCTAAAAACGCCATCGCTTGCGGCGCGATCACGATAAAAAGCGTCGGGATAAATTTCTGCGGCATCTGATCGTGAAAGATGATGCGGTAGAACAAAACCGCAAAAAGCACCGGCCAAAAAAATATCCCGATCGCAAAGTAATACCACGCAAGCTCGCTCGCGGCGGGTGCGGCTAACGGGACGAAGAGGTTGCCTACGATCGGGATGAACCACGCGGGGTTTGAGTGTACGATCTGGACGTTATTTTTGATCCAAAAGGAGACGACGTGAAGCGTGATAAAGGTCTGAAACGCCGTGCCTACGCAAAAAAGCGCGTCATAAACGGGCGCAAAGTCCCGCCAGAGCGAGGCGACTAGCAGCGTGCCGATCGAAAATGCGGCGAAAAAATTTACGCGCACCGGGTGGAAAAACTCCGCCTTGCAAGCTTGCGGGTATCTGATGAGTTTTGCCGCGCAACAAGCGCAGATGAGCGCGTATGCTAGGCTAGCCGCGCCGCGTAAAATCTCAAAAACCGCGCCTGAGATATCAAATATCAAATTTAGCCGCTCGTATGCGAGAGCCAGTCCGCCAAGCCCCATAACTACGGTGTAAAACATGATCGGAAAGTGCTGCAGCCAGCTTGGCTTTTCATCCTGCGTTTTCATATTTTTCCTCGTTTTTACTAAATTTTAGCCAAATTTTAGCGCAATTTTGGCGAGTTAGTCACGAAATAAATCAATGCTTAAAATATTTTGTAGCTAAATTTTATCACCGAGCTTTTACGTAAAAGAAAATATAATTAAACGAAACCGAATTTAATCAAGGAGCGTATGTCGTTACGGCCATTGCTCGTTTTATGAAATTTCGGTATAAATACGCGTAAAAAAGAGAGGAAAACGCAATGCTAAGCAGGAAAACTAGGATAATAAGAGCGCTGATCGGGCTAGCGATAATGATCGCTGGAGTGGTGTTTAGCAGCTGGTGGGGGCTGGTCGGGCTCGTGCCGTTTATCGTGGGCGTCACGGGATTTTGTCCCGCTTGCTACTTTTTAAACCGCTGTTCGCTAAAGCGTTAAATTTAGCCGCGGTATACGGTTTTATCGCGTGCCTGGGGCAAGAGGCGCGATAGATTTTATGGAGAAGCGAGCGAGCTTTAAATTTTAAATTTTAAATTCTCCACGCCTTGTTGCGGAATGTTAAATTTAAACTAGCCCTTTAAAGCTTAAAATTTTATCGCGCGATGCAGGGCGGAAATTTAATCTCGTGCCGCAGTCAATCGGGATGCCGCTAGCTATGTAAAATTTTAGCGCGTGCCGCTTTCGGCGCTCTTGTTAGAGCGAGCTTGCGCTCCGCGTCAGCCATAGCCAACTTTATGATTAATTACACCTAGCCTCTTAAAATTCATCTTAAATTTGCTAAAATTGCAGCTAAATTTAAAATTTAAAGGAGCCAAAATGTCAAATATCTTAATCATAGGCGCGGGCGGCGTGAGCCAAGTCGCGACCGTAAAATGCGCGATGAACGCGGACATTTTTAGCAAGATAACCCTTGCAAGCCGCACAAAAAGCAAGTGCGATGCGATCGCTAAATTTATCAAAGACCGCCTAGGCGTGCAGATTGATACCGCTCAGATCGACGCGGACGACACCGATGCTGTTGTAAATTTAATCAAAAAAACGGGCGCGCAGCTACTGCTAAACGTCGCGCTGCCGTACCAGGACCTAACGCTCATGGACGCGTGCTCTCGCGCTGGCATCCCATACATCGACACCGCAAACTACGAGCACCCGGGCGCCGCCAAATTTGAATACAAGCTGCAGTGGGCGAAAGACGGCGAGTTTAAAGCCGCAAACACGATGGCGCTGCTGGGAAGCGGCTTTGATCCGGGCGTGACAAACGTATTTTGCGCTTACGCGCAGCAAAATTTATTTGACGAGATCGGCGAGATCGACATCCTAGACTGCAACGCGGGCGATCACGGATATCCGTTTGCGACGAATTTTAACCCAGAAATCAACCTGCGCGAAGTGAGCGCAAAGGGCCGCTACTGGGAGCGCGGCGAGTGGAAAGAGACTGAGCCGATGGAGATAATGTTCAAATGGGACTACCCGAAAGTCGGCGTCAAGGACAGCTACCTACTCTACCACGAGGAGCTAGAAAGCTTAGCAAAAAACATCAAAGGGCTAAAACGAATCCGCTTTTTCATGACATTCGGACAGAGCTACCTAACCCACATGAAATGCCTAGAAAACGTCGGCATGCTACGCATCGACGAGGTAGAACACAACGGCGTAAAAATCGTGCCGATACAGTTTCTAAAAACTCTACTGCCTGATCCTGCGAGCCTCGGTCCTCGCACGAAGGGTAAAACAAACATCGGCTGCGTGATCCGCGGGCTCAAAGACGGCAAAGAGCGCCAAGTCTATATCTATAACGTCTGCGACCACGAGGCTTGCTACGCCGAGACGGGCGCGCAGGCGGTGAGCTACACGACGGGCGTGCCTGCGATGATCGGCTCGATGATGGTCGCAAAGGGCATCTGGAGCGGCAAGGGCGTCTTTAATATGGAAAATTTCGACGCCAAGCCTTTCATGGACGAGCTAAATAAACAGGGCTTGCCGTGGGAGATAATCGAAATGAAGCCAGGCGAGAGGTATGAAGTTTAAATTTAGGCTTGTCTTTTTCCGCTATACTTTGTTAAATTTTACCTTGCTTCACTGCGACGGGACATACAGCCCGTCTCATTCGCAAGGTAAAATTTGCCGCGTCTAGCGAAAAAATCCTTCGCCTTATATCTCTATATTCAAATTTCGCGCTAGTGGCAACAAGTAAAATTTTGAACTCATTACAAATTTTGCACTCTTGTTTAATTGCTCTAAGAGTGGTTTCTTAAATTTAAACTCTAGCTAAATTTAGACCGAAATTTTTAAGTAAACTTTGCTATAATCGCCGCAATTTTGAAAAAACCGAGGAGAAAATATGAAACTAATTTACGCCGCTTGCGTGCTAGCCGCTTTTGCTTCGGCTCAGACCGAAACTGTGCAGGTGCCGGACTTTGCTAAAAGCTCGATGAAGACGCATGAGCAGGCCGAGGAAAAACTAATCGCAAATGCCCTAAAAGGCGATCTAAGCCAGATCGCAAGCGACATGAAGATCGATAAAACGCTAAAGGGCGGCGAGTCGCTTGTCATTAACGGCGCGCATTATAGGACGATCGAGGGCGACAGCACGCAGTGGAAAGAGGGCGATGCCGTGCGCCTGCTAAGCGGCAACAAGGACGGCAGATGCCTAAGCTCGATCATGCTTAATCTGCGCACGAAAACCGTCTGTAAATTTATGTGCGACGCGTATTAGGCGAGAATTTCGTCTAAACCACAAAAATCCACCGGCTCGTCGCAAGCTTCTTGCAACGACCGGTTGTTTCTGCTATCAAGCCCTAGTATAAATCGCTAAATATATGCCTATGAATAAAACGTTATTATATATTTTTTTAAAAGCGTTCGTTATGTTTATTGTCCTATATTTGTTCATTCCGCACCCAGAAGATGGAATTTATAATATGCTAGATATACGCATGTTTATTGGCTTAGTGTTGTTTTGTATCTGCCTTATATTGGATATTTAGTTTAAATCTTAATCTCTATCTTTATGTATCGTATTTTTTGATGGTCGCCAAAATTGCATATCACAAATTTAAATTCTAAACGGCTTGACTTCGGTTGTTTTTATAATTTTGCTTTTAATATCGATAAATTCTGCTATAATAAACGCAAATTAAACAATGTCGTTAAAATTTAGCGCGGACGTGATAAAGCGAGTAAAATTTGTAGAGGCAAATTTTAACCCTGCCGCTCGGTACTTCAAACGGCAAATCAAGGAAAAAGATGCAAAAATTTAGAATTACAAACGGCGAATGCTCACGCATGGATATTTTTTTGATCATGACGCTGGTTTATATATTTGGCGTGGCGTGCAGGTTTTTTTGGATATATTGGGCTAGCGGGATCGAGCAGTTTTCTCTCGATGGCGAGCTCATCATGACAACAAACGACGCCTTTGCGAACGCCGAGGGTGCGCGTGATATGATAGCGGGCTTTCACCAACCGGGCGATCTTAGCCCGTACGGCGCGTCGATCCCAACTCTAGCATTTTTACTTAGCAAAATTTTACCCGTCAGCTTAAATAGCATTACGATCTATATGAGTGTGTTTTTCGCGCCGCTGGTGGCCGTGCCGATTATTTTAATAGCAAGAGAGTATAAGATTCTGGGCGCAGGCATCATCGCGGCGCTGCTTGCCACCATATTGCCGGGATATTATATGAGGACTTTAGGCGGGTATTTTGATAGCGATATGTTAAATGTTGCTATGCCGCTGCTAACGCTATGGGCTTTGATTAGGCTCATAGGGCGAAGCGAGCAGAGTAGCTTTGCTTTGCCTGCCGTCTTTATGGCGTTTTATGATTGGTGGTATCCTAGCTCGTATTCGTTAAATTTAGCGATAATGGGCATCTTTTTATTTTACACTTTGATATTTGATAGACGAAATGAGGCAAATTACAAAGCGATTATTCTTATGGTTGCAGCGGTCATAAAATTTAGCGCGTATTACGAAGGTGAGACAATAATTGTAAATTATATTTTATTGTTTAAAATCGCACTTATTGTGTTTTTATATTTTTTAATGATTAAAGTTCCAAGCCATAAAAGCAAAAAGGCTCTTTGGATTTTGGGTGCGATCGTCGTAATTATATTTATCATATTCGGCGGACTTACTCCCATAGCAGTGCAGCTTAAAGCTTACATCTTAAAAGATGTAAGCAAAGAAGAAATTTTCTACTTCTACGGCGTTAGAAATACGGTTAATGAGGTAGAAAACGCTAATTTCATAAAATTTGTGCTTGAATCTAGTGGGCATCTATTTATATTTATATGCGCTGTAGGAGGGCTGGCTCTACTACTGATAAAATTCCGTTCGTTTATCTTAACACTTCCGATGATAGCACTTGGAATTTTAGCACTTTTTGGTGGAACTCGCTTTACAATGTACGCTACACCGATGATAGCGCTTGGATTTGCTTATTTTATATATTTTGTGCTGAATTACTTTGAAATACGCACTTGGCTTAGAAGTACTTTGTTAGCTATTTTAACCTGTTTAGCGCTAATGCCTAGCATAGATTTTATTTATAAATTCCGAGTTGCGCCTACGCTTACGAAAGACTCCATAACGCCTCTTGCAGAGCTAAAAAATAAAGCCAGTAGGGAGGATTACGTGCTATCGTGGTGGGATTACGGATATTTAATCAGATATTACTCCGATGTGAAAGTAGTAGCTGATCCCGGAGGTAGACAGGCGGGAGAATACACTTTTATGAGTGCGTTTTCCTTTAATAAAGATGAGGTAAGCTCTGCTAATATGGCGAGGCTTAATGTCGAATATATACAAAAGTCGCAAGGTAAAAAATTTGATCCTAAACTAGAAGATAAATTTAAACTAAATCTATATCAAATTCAAAAAGATTATGGCGAAGCCGATATCAATAAATTCCTAAGTTCTTTAAGCGATAAGAATTTCAAGCTTCCGCAGAAAACTAGGGATATATATTATTATTTTGTACCGCACATGAATAAATGGTGTCCAAGACTCTTTACCTGT
>CAJPSJ010000096.1 GCA_905373295.1 uncultured Campylobacter sp.
GCGCTTGGTCGGCAGCTCCTCTGCGGCATAGTTGCCAATGACGCTACGTACGACGTCCTTTACGCGTGGATCAATGATCTTGTCTTCCCACAAAAAGCCCCACTCGGCGATCGTGTTGGGCGCCGTGGCTTCATTGAGCCTGTATTGCACGGTGATGTCGATGCTGACGGGCAAATTTCGCGAGTCTAGCACCGAAAGCGAGTTTTTACTGATGATACCGCCCGCGGTACCGCTTTTAGTAGCGATACCCGCGCTCATATCTTCGCTGCTAGTGTAGTTGATGATACGCGTGCGAGTATCTACGACGAATACGTCCTGTATGAACGGCACGAAAAAGTGAAGTCCCGCGCCAAGAGGAGTCGGATCGTATTTGCCTAAATTTGACTTGATCCCCACCTCGCCGGATTGGATCGTGACGAAGGGTTTTGAGATCACTAATAGCGCTATTATCGCGATTATCGCGTAAATCACGCCGCTAAACTTGCCCATTCCTCCAAAATTAGGAATTTTAAAATTTAAATTCCCGCCTTTTTTGTCGCTATTTTTCTTATTAAAATAATCATTCAAATCCGCAGGCATGCGTGTCCTTATTTAACGTAAGTGAGCCAATGCTCAAATTTTGGGTCTTTGCCCGTGACGGCAGCGAAATACGCCTTTTGCAAGCGGCTCGTGATCTCGCCCATCTCGCCCTTGCCGATGATCCTGCCGTCGATGTTGCTAATCGGTGTGACCTCCGCGGCGGTGCCGGTAAAAAACGCTTCGTCCGCGGCATAGAGCTGATCGCGAGCGATGCGCTCTCTGTGGACTTCGTAGCCCAGGCTGCGCGCGATTTCTATGACTGAATTTTGAGTGATGCTCTCTAGGCTGGTGTCATTCGGCGGAGTGATGATAACGCCCTCTTTTACGATAAATAGGCACTCGCCAGGGCCCTCCGCGACGAAGCCCTGCGGATCGAGCAGTATCGCCTCATCGTATCCCGCATCGACCGCTTCGAAATTTGCCATCTGCGAGTTGAAATAATTCGCGCTCGCTTTGGCTTTTGCCATCATCGAAAATTGCGCCGGCTTTATCCACGATGAAATTTTGGCTTTGATGCCCTTGCGTAGCGCCTCTTCGCCCATATACGCGCCCCACTGCCACGCTGCGACGACGACATTTACAGAGCAGTCCTTAGACGAGACGCCCATCGAGCCGTAGCCGAAGTATGCTAGCGGGCGGATATAAACGGTCTGATCGAAGCGGTTTTTCGCGACGACGTCGATCTGGGCCTGACGAAGCTGCTCGAAGCTAAAGGGAAGCTTGATTAGGCAGAGTTTTGCCGAAATTTCAAGACGGGCAGTGTGCTCGTCCAAGCGGAAAATCGCGTAGCCCTTGTCGGTTTTATAGGCGCGCACGCCCTCAAATACGGCGTTTCCGTAGTGCAAAGAGTGCGTCAAAACGTGAGTAGTAGCCTCCGCCCAGGGGATTAGTTTGCCGTCTTTCCAGATGAGCTCGGCCTCTTGAATTTGTGCCATTTCTTGATCCTTTTGTTTAAAATTTAATCTGCGATTTTAGCTAAAACAATATTAATTTCTAAGAAATTTAAAAGCGGTTGAAATTTGGTGCTATTTTAAGACGCACAACGAATCGTGAGTTCAAATTTAGCTCGCAACTCGGTGCAGATGGCATTAAAATTCCACGAACGAAAGTCCGATGCCGATCTTATTGACGCTGCGTTTGTAGTCCGCGAGGCTTTCGCCGTAGCCATTGAAGTAGCGCAGATAGCCGTAAAATCCGCTGTTAAAGATCGGGAAGCTATAGTTTAGCTCGATCGCGCCGCGGTTACTGCCGTCAAAATGCAGATTATTTCGCCATAGAGCGCTAAGTCGCTGCTTATCGAAGGTGTATGACACGCGCAGATCGCCGTAGCCCATATAATCCGCGATGTCCTCGTTCGTGCGGTCTAGCCAAAACGCATACCACACTCTGGGGGTGATAGAAAATCCGTCCGCGCTCCAGGTGCTTTGCGCGTAGAGCCTATTCCACGAGCGCGATTCCTCGCCGCCCTTGCCGTTTGATTCGTGCATGGCGCCGATCTTTATCTCGTCCGCAAACGGCACCGGCGCGCTAACGTAGAGCTCGGGGCGATAGTTGCTCTCGCGGAAAGGGGCGCTATCCTGCGTGATCTGCCACCAGGAATTTTGCGCGTAGGCGAATGAAATTTTCTCTCCAAGCCCCAGCGCGTCGTAGGCAATCGGGCGCTCGAAGCTAAACTCAAAATGTAGCTCATCCGCCTTGCGATCGGATTTTTTGCTAAAATCATGAGTAAAGAGCATATAGATCGGCTCGTAGTATTTAAGCCCTAAAAATCCGAAATTTCGGCCATTTTGCTCGCCTTGCGGCGCGGAATTTGACGCAGTGGAATTCTGCGAGAGCGAGGCGGAATTCGATGATGCTAAATTTGACGCGGAGCCTGACGCAGCCGAACTTGTGTCTGCGAAATTTGACGAAGTAGAATTTGGCGCGATAGGTTTCGGCGAGGCGGAATTTTGTGCGACAGAATTTTGCGACTCAGCAGAGCTTAAAACGGCGACATCATCGTGCGCAGCGCGGTTTTCTGCGGACGAGGTAGAATTTTTTGCTGAATTTCGGCGCGACTTTTCGCCCCTTTCCGCTAGACTTGCCGCGGCGATCTTTTTGTAATAGATCATCGCGTTTTTGTAATCGCCTTTGGCCTCGTATTCGCCAGCCTTTGCGTATAGCTCGGATAGATCTTGCGCGGCTAGGCTCATGGCGCAAAGCGCGAACGCTAAAGCTTTAAATTTCATCTACGCCCTTTAAATCGTTTTGATAATTTATATTTAAAAACTGCTCTTTGTTTTTGAAATTTAGCACTTTGGAATTTGCAGACCCGATGAGTGCGCCTATCTTATGCTCTTTCGCGCGGTAGAGCTCAAGCGCGCGCGGCGCAAGAGCTGCGTCAAAAAAGCCGCACAAGCTATGTCTGTGCGCCTCGTCGCCCGCTACGCAAATTTGCCCCTCTTGCTCGCTAAGCGCGCGAATGGTGGAAATTTCTACAAAGGGCATGTCGGCGGGGATGATAAAAATGCGCTCGCCGCTAAAGGGCTTTAGCGCCGAATACAGCGCGCCCATCGGCGAAAATTCCTCAAATTCGTCGTAAATCATAGGAAGCGGCGGACTAAATTTAGAGCTTTTGGCGCAGGCGAAAACCCGCTCAAACTCGCCTCTTAAGCGCGAAAAAAGAAAATGCGTCATGCTGGGATACCCGCGGAATGGAAACAGCGTTTTGTCGCTGCCGAAACGCGAGCTTTTGCCACCGCAGAGAATGACGCAGGTTTTCATAGAAATTTCACCGGCTTTCATCGATCTTTATCGCGGCGAAATTTTAAATTTGAAAGTAAAATTTACAAAGAGCGCGGGCATATCAGTCTTTTTGCATATATTTGGCTTTGCCAAGGGCGTTGTTTGCGATGAACTGATAAAGGCTCGGCGCTTGAAGCTTGGCTAGCTCGGGGTATTTGGCTTTAAGCGTCTTCCATATGTCATAGACGCGCATACCGCTTGCGTAAAGCTTCATAATCTCGCTAAAATACGGATCGTAAAGGCTCGGCTTTTTATACAGCGAGAGTTTACGGTCGGTATCAAGCACGGCGTTTGCCTCGATAAAAGCGGCAAGATCGCGCTCGCTTACTTTCGCAAAATCCTTTTCGTATTGAGATTTCATATGCTTTAAAATTTCTTTATTGCTAACGCCTTGGAAGTGCATTTTTTTAATCTCGAAGCGATATGCGTATAAGAAATCTTCGCTTTTTTTGGCGATTGCGCGAAGTCTTGTTTTTTCATCTTTGAACGTCACGGAGATAAAGTGTGTAAGCCCAGGCGCAGTAACGGCGTTTTTGAACGCTTCGTCCTCCTCGCCGATCTTTTTTAAGATCGCCTTGACGGTGTAGCCTTGGGCGATGAGATTTGAAATTTTATCTTTATAAGGTTTGTAGTCGAATCGCACGCGCCTAAAGCCCGTCTCGGCGCTGATTTTTTTGTATATTCTCGCATGCTCTCTAGATGTAAAATATCTCGATTTCAGCCCTTTGCGGAGTTGTTCGGCAACCGCGGTAAAATCGTCATAATCGGCGATAGACGCGATTAATTCCTTTTCGTTTACGACCCTGCCGTTAACGACCGCGATGGTAATGACCTTCATATTTTCTCCTTTGATTGGGCACAATTCTAACTTAAAACTATAAACTCAAATTTAATTATTTATTATCAAGGATTGCGGAGGATTTGCGTTTGCGAGGCAGAATTTTACGCGCTAAAATTTAGTATTTTGATTGATTTTTATATCTTTTTGTGCTTGTTCTCACGCCGCTTTTTTATACTTTTTTGTGTAGAGATGAAGCGGGTTTGCAGATATAAATTTTACCCGCAAACTTTAACTAAATTGCCCGCACAAATTAGCTTTTTTTAAACGAAAAAAGCTTTTTGATCTTCGTAAGCCCAAGCTTCATGCCGCTATATTTCATCATCTTAGCCATATTTACCCACATTTCACGCTCGTAGCATGGATGCGGGCAGTGGTGACAACGCGGCTTTTCGGTATGTGGGCAGGCACCAAGACGCGCATAGGCATAGCGTAGCATCCGCTCGCAGTCGCTACAGAGATGAAAGTGCGTCTGCACTAGCCCCTTATCGTCTTTGTAGTCATGAAGCACGGCACCATCTTTTTTAAGCGCGTCCGTATGCTTGCCATCGCAGTAAATTTGGATAAATTTCGTTACCGTGTTTATTTCGTAAATAAATTTTTCGCTCGTCATATTTGATCCTTTTGGGCGGATTTTATCTAAAAGAGACAAAAATACTCTTGAGCGCGCTCAAGCTAAAATTTATAGAATTTTAAAATTCCGCGGAATTTCGCTTTATCTTTCGACCTTGTTGCTTAATAGAGTCGCGATGAAGCGTGTTTTGTCGTTTGAGGCAAGCGCGATTTGCAAGCTCATCGTAAGCGGCACAGCCAAAAATAGCCCGCCGATACCAAGCACGAAGCCCCATAGTAGTAGCCCAGCAAGCACGCTGATTGTAGAAAGCCCGAGCCCTTGCCCTAAAAATCGTGGCTCGATGATATTTCCGATCGCTACGTTTACGACCAAATAGATTGCGATAGTCCAGATGCTAGAGCTTATATCCATCGTAGCTAGCGTCACGAAAAGCGTCGGAAAGACCGCTACGATCGAGCCTATCGTAGGAATGAAATTTAGCACGAAAGCTAAAATACCCCACAGCGCGGCATATGGAACACCAAGAGCCCACAGCCCGAGCCCGATGAGCGCACCGGTGCAAGCTGAAGCGATAGTTTTGATTAGTAGATATTTTTTGAGGCTGGAGGCAAATTTCTTCACGAAAGTGTGTGTCGCGCGGCTACTTTGCGAAAAATAGCGGATTTTTTCGTCGATCACAGAGCTTTCAAAGACCATAAATGAAACCATTATAAAAATGAAAAATCCCGTCGAGACTATCGAGCCTGTTTTGCGCAGTAGTGCAGATAGCTGCGCGGCGGCTTCGCCCGGATCGATACCCAGGCTTGCGGCGTTAAGCTCTATGCCGAATAGAGAGAGCTTCGCACTCACGCCTCCTAGCACCTCTTCAAATTTTGCTTGCAGCTCGGGTAGGCGCGCTGAAAATTCCTTGATCGCATCGAAGATGACTGCGCCGAAAAACACTATAATCGCCACGAAAGCGAAAGTGATGATGAGGAAACTAAAGACGCGCCCGACGCGGATCTTTTGGACGTAGAGCACCAGCGGCGAGACGAGCACCGTGATGAAAATAGCTAGCAAAAATGGCACGACGATAGCCTGCGCGGCTTTAAGACCAGCCAGGATGATTACGACGCAGGCAACCGACATCAAGGACATTTGAAGCTTCAAGGATTCTCCTAAATTTGACATTTTCGCAGAGCTTTTACGCGAAATTTTGATGAAAGGATTTTAACTAAAATTCTATAAATTTATGACTAAAATTTTATATATCATTTCTTATCCCATAAATTCAGTTCACTTTGAATTTCTGTCTTTATATAATAAGAATTTTCTGTAATACCTGCAAATTTTGCCAATATTTTTGTCTCATCGGAGGAGTTTAAATGTACTGGAAATGATTTTACTCCATTAGAAAGCAGCCAAATAGTACGTGTTATTCCGTCAGAAAATGAACAAGCGTATTTTGTTTCTTTCACATATTTCTTTTTAAACAACGGAATACATCTTACTTTTATTGGTACATAATACTCATCAGAATAACAACAAACTCTAGCCAATGGCACAGTATTACCAAGACCCTGTTTAAAGCCCTCTTCTGCCCAACTATATTTGTAATCGTTTCGCCAACCATCTTCCCTTTTATTGCTTATTTCTTTATCTACATCAATTTTACTATTACGTCATAATTCTAAGAATTTTATGCTATCAACAAACGCAATATCTCCAGTGTTATTTGTAAACGGGTGGCACATATATACAGATTTTTGGTTTTTAATTTTTAATTCAAAAACAACACGTTTTTCTTCAACTATAATATTTATACCGGGAAAACGTTCAAGCTTCATATTGCACTCCAATCCCTATATTTATTGACATGGCTTATCATACAAAATACTCGCGGGCGGCATCCTTGCTCTCAAACGGGCTTGCGCTCAGCTTGCTGCCCTCTATGAGCAGGGCATAGCGGCGCGCGGCGTCCGTTTTGGCGTATGTTAGCGCCAGTCTCGCCGCAAGCGCCCTATCCGCTTCGCTCGCGCCCCTGCTTAGCAGGCTTAGCGCGCCCACGACGTCATCTTTAAATTTTATCTCGCTAAATTTCGGATTTTGCACGGCGGCAAGCTTTTTGTTGTCGCTCTCGTCGCGTCCGATTATGAGCTTGGCGCCGCCCGGCAGGCGCAGATGGCGTCCGAATTTTAAAATTTCAGCGTCCGCGGGCGTTTCGATCTTTTCAAATTTTACCGCATCCTTGATCCGCTCGCTGAAGCTCTGCACGGTCAGCAGACAGCCTCCCGCAGGCGTTTCGTAATCCTCAAAGCCGAACTCCGCCGCCAGCTGCATCTGCCTAGCCCGCCCGCGCCCGCTGATATCAAGCAGCGCGCCCCTATCTACCCAGCCCTTGATCTCGGGCGTCGTGGGCGGCAGCAGCTTCGCGCACAACGGACGTAGGATCAGCCCCTCCTCATCGCCGCTAAGCCCGCCGACCTGAGCTAGAGCCTGTGCGCGCTGGCTCATCGGGCGCTGTCCGAGCACCTCGCCCGTGATGATGAAGCTCG
>CAJPSJ010000097.1 GCA_905373295.1 uncultured Campylobacter sp.
GCTAGAGGGGCTTTATGAAAAGCTAAATGGGCTTAAAAGCGTAATAGATAAGGAGGGGCGTCTGTTTGACGCGATAAGAGACGCCGTAGAAGCGGAAAATTTTGCATTTGCCACTCAAATTTGTGATTTTATAGTGAATGATGAAATTGGAAAATTCGGTGCGTTTTTAAGAATGAAGGCGCTAATGTGGCTCACAGACTATATCGCAAAAAATTTGGAAAAGAAGGAATATTCGAATTTTGTCTGCTTCGTGGACTGCCTATGGAAATTTAGATGGATAGCTCCAGACGCCGCTAAAAGCTCTATGATAGAAAAAGAGTTTATAGACGAGATGAAGAGACGATGCTGTTTTACTACGAGAGCATAGAAGGGCTCTCGTTATCACGCTATTACAAGGCTTTGACGAATCAAAACATTGACATGGGCGAGTCTAAAGAGGCGAAAGCAAACTACAAGATGTGGAAAAAGCTAGCCAAAGACGATATGGACGGCTGCGAGGCGTGCGAAGCAAGCGATGAGATCGCGTATTTAAATTTTACAGGCGAGTATGAGGCGGCACTGGAGTTAGCTACGCCTATAATCTCGGGCGAGCTAGGTTGTATCAAAGTACCATACACAACCTACGCGCCGATCTTATTTAGTATGGTAGCGCTGGGTAGGATAGAGGAAGCGACGGCTTTGCTACCAAAGGCCGCTGCAATGATCGAGTCAGATCCTCGCTTCATAAATCAGATCGCACCGCTAATCGAGATCGCTGTTAGGCTAGGAGAGCACGAAACAGCACTAAGCTTGGCGCGTAAGCATTCACACGCTATACTCGATAGCAACGATGATTTGAATTATTTAAAATTGCTTATCCCCATTGTCGCATTTGGAGATGAAAATACTTATAAAATGGCTTTAGAAATAGCAGGTAAATTTGACGCTAGAAATCAAAACTTCTATTACGCTGATTATCTAAATAAATTTTACGAGGAATTTTCAGGGCTTGAAATTTGACGGTTTAAAGACCTAGCACGCTTTGCCCGCAAAGCAGGTAACCATTTCTCAAGCGCGTGCAGCGAGATAGTTTAAAATTTGCAGCTCGATACTACTTCGCGCTCGCAGCGGCGAGCGTGGTCAAGTTTGCACCGAACGGACGTTGGCGGCGCGCGGTAAATTTTAGCCGCTTACTCGCGCACGGCGGTAGCCCATTGCCGAAATGATAATAGAGTGCGCAATGCTAAATTTAACTCAGTCGCTAAGTATGAAAGTAAAATACCGTAGCGGCGCATATCAACGCTAAACCGCATGGACAAAAGCAAATATTTGTGGTAGCAAGACACGTATTCTAAATTTCAACCGCCGCGGAATGTAAAATTTAAACCGAACTCGCCGTCAATCTCGCCGTAAAACACGCGCGACGACGACGTATCTAGCCGTCGCCACCTAGATTTAGCGGCAAATTTAATAGCAAAATTTTAAAGCGTGGCACGATAAAATTTTAAAACAAAATTTCAAGTAGATTTTTAAATATAAAATTTTAAACGGAATCTTAAATGCAGAATTTCAAAAAAATTTTAAAATTCCAAGAGTATCATCCCTTGGAATTTTAAATTCAGTGCTTAGCTAGGTAATTTGTATCGTAGTTATTATCCACGAAATCGGGGTTGTTCATCATCCTAAGATGAAAATCGCGCGTCGATTTTATGCCGCCGATGATGAGCTCATCTAGCGCGACCTTCATCTTTGCGATCGCACGCGCGCGGTCCTTGTCGTAAACGATAAGCTTGCCGATCATGCTGTCGTAGTAAGGCGGCACCGAGTAGCCCTCATAGACGTGGCTGTCCATACGGACGTTTCTGCCGCCCGGAGCGACGTATTTTGTGATTTTGCCCGGGTTTGGCATAAAGCTTTTAGAGTCCTCGGCGGTGATGCGGCACTCAAGCGCATGCCCGCTAAATTTTATCTCGCTTTGAGGCAGCAGCTTCTCGCCCTGCGCGATGCGGATCATCCACTCGATCAGATCGAGCCCGCTTCGCATCTCGCTTACGGTGTGTTCGACCTGCAGGCGGGTATTCATCTCGATGAAATAGAATTTCTTGTCCTTGCTATCGTATAAAAACTCAAACGTTCCCGCGCTTGCGTATCCGATCGCCTTAGCGGCGCGAACCGCCGTTTCGTGCAGGCTCTTTCGTGTCGGCTCGTCCAAGATCACGGCCGGGCTCTCTTCGATCAGCTTTTGATGGCGGCGCTGCATCGAGCAGTCGCGCTCGCCGATATGTACGACGTGTCCGTGCTCGTCGCCTAAGACCTGAACCTCGATGTGGCGGGGGTTTGTGATATATTTTTCCATATACATCGTGCCGTCGCCGAACGCGCTCATCGCTTCGCTCTCTGCCGACCAAAAGAGCTTTTCGATATCCTCTTCGCGCTCGACCACGCGCATTCCGCGCCCACCGCCACCGGCTGCGGCTTTAATGATGACCGGATAGCCGATTTCGGCGGCTAGCTTGCGTGCCTCTTCGACGCTTGCGATCGCGCCGTCGCTGCCCGGCACTACGGGGATTCCTGCGCGCATCATCACTTGCTTAGCCTTGCTCTTATCGCTCATTAAAGTCATTACCTCGACGCTCGGACCGATAAATTTAATGCCGTGCTTAGCGCAAATTTCGACGAAATTTTGGCTTTCACTTAAAAAGCCGTATCCCGGAAATATCGCGTCGGCTTCCGTTAGCTCACACGCTGTGATGATTGCGGGGATATTTAGATAACTATCGCTACTGCGCGGTCCGCCTATGCAGACCGACGCGTCGGCGTATTTGACGTAAAGCGCGTCCTGATCAGCGGTAGAGTGCACGATGATGGCTTGCTTGCCCATCTCTTGGATCGTGCGAAGCGCTCTAAGCGCTATTTCGCCGCGATTTGCGATTAGAATTTTCTTAAGCTCCCTCATAGCTTCTCGACCTCAAACAGCGCCATAGCGTATTCGACGGGCTGTCCATCTTCGACGAGAGCTTTTTTGATGCGGCAGTCGAATTCCGCCTCGATCTCGTTCATAATCTTCATTGCTTCGATGATGCCGATTGTATCGCCCTTATGCACGACCTGACCTACGCTCACGAACTCTGCCGCACCAGGGCTCGGCGCCTTATAAAAAGTGCCTACCATCGGGCTATCAATCGTATCCATCGCGCCTTTTGTGGCGGGCTTATCGCCCACGAGCACATTTACTGCAGGCGTAGCAAGCTGCGGAGCGGGTGCGGGTGCGGCAAGCTGAGACGTGCTCCCGCCGCATGGACCATATTTTTTTATCTCGATTTCAAAATCTTTATCTTTAATTTTTAGCTCGTTAATGCCCTGCTTTTCGCCGAAAAAATCCATTAACTCTTTGATTTCTGCTTTTGTCATAAATTTCTCCTGAAAAAATTTGCGAAATTTTAGCTAAATTTTTATAATTGTTTCTTTAAATGGATTTTTGAGGGACTTTTAAGAAGTGCAAAGCGAAATTTACGACAGAATTTGCGGACTGATTTTAAGGATTTACGGAGCGAGATTTGTTTCGCCCATTTTAAGCTCGAACTTCGCAAGCGAAACACGAAATTTTGCCGTAAGAGCGCGAAATGATTTTGAATTCTTTAAAATTTATACTTAATTTTACGACTAGAATTCTACGCTTTAAACGTTAAATTCCGCGCTTTGCTTTAAAATCTCGCCTCCGAGCTCATATTAAAATCCCGCGCCGAAATTCTATCCGCGCGAAGCCCTATGCGTTAATGTGTCGCAAAAAAGCTCTGAATTTTCGCTTTATCGCTCGTTTTGCTAAGAGCCAGCATCAGCAGCACGCGCGCCTTTTGCGGATTTAGATTATCGGCGGTTAAAAAGCCGAGCTTAGCGTCGTCCACCTCTGAGCCTACGCTAGTTGAGCCGCTGCCCGTGCGGCTTGAGCGCACGACTATCACGCCCGCTTCGCTAGCTTTTGCAAGCGCAGCCTCCGTATCGGGGTATAAATTTCCGTTTCCCATGCCGGCGACTACGATACCCTTAGCGCCCTTTTGTACGGCAGTCTCTACGAAATCGCCCACGTCTTGCGGATGTGCGTAGATAATATCGACTCGCGGCAAGGATTTGAAATCCTTGATATTAAACTCGCTTGCGACGGTGTGTTTGCGAAGCGGTGCCATATAGAAATTTACGACGCCATAATTTACGGTGCCGATTTTGCCGGAATTCGGGGAAGCGAAAGTAGCAACGTTAGTAGTATTTGTTTTCGTAACCTCGCGCGCAGCATGAATCTCGTCGTTCATCACTACAAGAGCGCCCTTTTCGCGAGCGTTTTTATCTGCCGCAACGCTTACGGCGTTAAAGATATTTAAAGGGCCGTCCGCACTCATAGAATCAGCGTTTCGCATCGCGCCCACCAAAACGATCGGTTTTTTGGATTTTACTACCAGGCTTAAAAAATACGCCGTCTCCTCCATCGTATCGGTTCCGTGCACGATGACGATGCCGTCGACGTCGTTTTTGGTAAGCAGCTCGCTTACGCGGTTTGCGAGCTTGAGCCAAATTTCATCATTCATCTCCTGCGAGCCGATATTTGAAATTTGCTCGCTTTTAATCGTAGCTAAATCCCCCAACTGCGGCACTGTCGCTAAGATATCTTCTACGCCCTTTGAGCCTGCGGTATAGTTGCCCTCCGTGGCACTTGCGCTGCTTCCCGCGATCGTACCGCCGGTAGCTAAAATATAAATATTTGGCTTCGCAGCAGCCAAAGATGACGCGATAAAAAACGTAATGAACGCAAATTTCTTGAGTAGTCCCATAGTTGCTCCTTAAAAAGTGATAAAATTTTTATAATTTAAGCAAAATTCTAGCATAAAATTTTTATTATATTTTATTTTGCTGCTATAATGCGCGAAAAATTTTGATTATTTTAAGGAAATTTTATGGGACTGAAAAGCGATAAATGGATCAGACAGATGTCGCAGCAGCACGATATGATAGCGCCCTTTTGCGAGGAAAATATCGGTCGCGGCGTCGTTAGCTACGGACTTTCCAGCTACGGATACGACATACGCGTAGCGCGCGAATTTAAAATTTTTACAAACGTCGGCGGAACGGTCGTCGATCCTAAAAATTTCGACGCAAAAAACGTCGTGGATTTTGAGGGCGACGTCTGTATCGTGCCGCCGAATTCCTTCGCGCTAGCGCGTACCATCGAATACTTCAAAATGCCGCGCGACGTGCTTGCGATCTGCCTGGGCAAAAGCACCTACGCGCGCTGCGGCATCATCGTAAACGTAACGCCCTTTGAGCCCGGTTTTGAGGGGCACATCACGATTGAAATTTCCAACACCACGCCGCTGCCTGCAAAAATTTACGCGAACGAAGGCATCGCGCAGGTTTTGTTTCTGCAAGGAGATGAGCCGTGCGAGGTGAGCTACTGCGACAAAAAGGGCAAATACCAAAGCCAAAAAGGCATCACGCTGCCTAGAATTCTAAAGGATTAAGCAATGAAAAATTTAATCATCGTAGAATCCCCGGCAAAAGCCAAAACGATTAAAAATTTCTTAGGCGCCGATTACGACGTAATCGCGTCTAAAGGCCATATCCGCGACCTTCCTAAAAAACGCTTCGGCATCAAAATCAAAGATAAAAGCTTCGAGCCCGAATACGAAATCAGCGCCGATCACGATCAGATCGTAAAGCAGATAAAGACGCTCGCCAAAAAGGCGGATCAAATTTATCTTGCGACGGACGAGGACCGCGAGGGCGAGGCGATCGCCTATCATATCGCCGCTTCGATCGGCAAGCAGGCGCAGGAGCTGCCGCGCATCGTATTTCACGAGATCACCAAAAGCGCGATCTCAAACGCGCTAAGTTCGCCGCGCAAGCTCAATATCGCAAGCGTAAACGCCCAACAAGCGCGCCGCCTGCTCGATCGCATCGTGGGCTACAAGCTAAGTCCGCTTTTAAATTTAAAGATCCAGCGCGGCTTAAGCGCGGGTCGCGTCCAAAGCGCCGCGCTTAAGATCGTCGTCGATCGCGAGCGTGAAATTTTAAATTTTAAACCGGCAGAATTTCACAGCATCGACGCGGTTTTTAAGAAGGACTTGGAAGCCGAGCTCGTCGAATTTCGCGGCAAAAAGATGGAAAAGCTCTCGGTCAAAAACGCGGCGCAAGCTAGCGAGATCGTCCTGACGCTGCAAAAAGACAAATTTAGCGTAGAGAGTATCGAAAGCAAATCGCGCAAAACGAACCCCTACCCGCCGTTTATGACCTCGACGCTACAGCAGGCGGCGAGCACGGCTCTGGGCTTTAATCCGCGCAAGACGATGAGCCTCGCGCAGAGCCTTTACGAAGGCGTCAATACCAAAAACGGCGGCGCGATCACCTATATGCGAACCGACTCGCTAAATATCGCCAAAGAAGCGATCGCGGCGGCTCGCGAGCTAATCGGCGAGCGCTTCGGCGAAAAGTATCTGCCCAAAAGCGCGAATTTATACGCCACCAAAAGCAAAGGCGCGCAGGAAGCGCACGAAGCGATAAGACCTACTGATCTAAAGCTTACCCCCGAGCTCGCGCAAAAAATCCTGCCTCGCGACGAATACCGCCTTTACGCGCTCATCTATAACCGCTTCATAGCCTCGCAGATGAGCCCTAGCGTCTCGCAGATCCAAACGATCATCGTGCGCGGCGAAGCGGGTGCATTTAAGATCAGCGGGCGCAAGGTGGAATTTGACGGATTTTACAAGGCTTACGGCGATCTGGATAAGGATAAAATTTTACCGAGCCTTAGCGCGGGCGACGCGATGAGCCTACAAAGCCTAAGCTCGCAGCAGCACTTTACTGAGCCGCCGGCGCGCTATTCGGAAGCTAGCCTCATCAAAAAGCTCGAAAGTCTCGGCATCGGCAGGCCCTCGACCTATGCGCCTACCATCTCGCTACTTACGGCGCGCAACTACGTAAATATCGAGCAAAAGCACCTGGTACCGAGCGAGATCGCCTTTAAGATCACCGAGATGCTGGAGCAAAATTTTAAAAATATCGTCGATAGCGAGTTTACCTCCAAAATGGAAGAGAAGCTCGACGACATCGCCGAAAACAAAGCGGACTGGCAGCAAATTTTGGCGGATTTTTACTACCCTTTTATAGACGAGATCGCCAAAGGCAAAACCTCGATCGCAAGCCAAAAGCTAGCCGAAAAGATCGGCGAAACCTGCCCGAACTGCGGCGGCGAGCTACTTAAGCGCCAGGGCAGATTCGGCGAGTTCATCGCTTGCTCGAACTATCCGAAGTGCAAA
>CAJPSJ010000098.1 GCA_905373295.1 uncultured Campylobacter sp.
GTGTATAATTACAAATAAATTTTATTAGAAAGGAATAAATATGAAAAAACTAACCACTACTTCGGGTAATCCTATCGCGGATAACCAAAACTCCCTTACCGCAGGCAGCCGCGGCGGTATAATGTTGCAAGATTATCAGCTACTTGAAAAACTAGCCCATCAAAACAGAGAGCGTATCCCCGAGCGCGCCGTTCATGCAAAAGGTAGCGCTGCATACGGAACCCTAGAGATTACACAGGACATCTCACGATATACTAAGGCCAAGGTATTACAAAAAGGCGAGAAAACAAAGCTGCTTTTGAGATTTTCTACCGTTGCCGGTGAAGCTGGAGCGGCTGATGCTGAGCGCGACGTAAGGGGCTTTGCGATTAAATTTTACACCAAAGAGGGCAACTGGGACTTGGTCGGAAACAACACTCCCATCTTTTTTGTAAAAGACCCGTATAAATTCCCGGATTTCATCCACACGCAAAAGCGTGATCCTCGCACACACCTCCGTTCAAATGAGGCAGCATGGGACTTTTGGAGCTTAAGCCCTGAGAGTATGCATCAAGTAACCATCCTGATGAGTGACCGCGGTATTCCGGCAAGTTACCGCCATATGCACGGATTTGGCAGCCACACCTACAGCCTTATAAATGACAAGAACGAAAGATTTTGGGTTAAATTTCATTTCAAAACTCGCCAAGGCATTAAAAATTTAACCAACGCTCAAGCCTCACAGATCATTGCAAAAGATCGAGAGAGCAATCAACGCGATCTTTTTGAGAGTATAGAAAAGGGTGACTTTCCAAGCTGGGATTTCAAAATTCAAATAATGACTCTACAGCAGGCAAAAGAGGTCAAATTTAACCCCTTTGATCTAACCAAAACTTGGCCTCATAAGGAGTTCCCGCTCATCGACGTGGGCGTCATGACGCTAAACGAAAATCCGAAAAATTATTTCAATGAGGTTGAGCAGGCTGCATTTAGCCCGTCAAATATAGTGCCTGGTATCAGCTTTAGTCCCGATAAGATGCTGCAAGCAAGGATATTTAGCTACCCCGATGCTCAAAGATATCGTATCGGCACGCACTACGCGCAGCTAGATGTTAATCGTCCTGTAAGCGAGGTCAATACTTACGTCGTGGGCGGCGCGATGAATAACGGAATGTATGAGCTTGACGATAAGGCTTACTATGAGCCTAACAGCTTTGGCGGCGCCAAAGAGGATCGTGCTTTGTTAGAGCCTGATATAAGCATAGAAGGTGCGATGCAAAGATACGATCACAGAGCCGAAGATCAGGATTATTATTCGCAACCTAGAGCGCTTTTTGAGCTAATGAGCGACGAACAAAAATCGCAGCTTTTTAGTAATATCGCAGATAGCATGGAGGGTGTGAGCGAAGCTATAAAAGAGCGCGCGATAGGACATTTTGAAAAAATTTCCGCTGACTACGCAAATGGCGTAAGAGCCGCTTTGAAAGCAAAAAATTGACGAGCTTAACGCAGGCCGAGGAGCAAAGATATGGCGAGCTTTGCGCTATAGCGCTTGATTTTGCTAGGCGAGATAATGCTGACGAGCTGGAAAAGATGATAAAGGCGGGTCTTAGCGTAAATTTAAAATCCGCGAAAGGCGACACGCTTTTAATGCTAGCTAGCTACAATAACGCGCTAAAGACTGTAAATATGCTGCTCTCAAACGGCGCCAGAGTCGATGAGCGTAACGACCGCGAGCAAACTCCGCTCGCGGGCGCGGCCTTTAAAGGGCATTTGGAGGTAGTTAAGGCTCTCGTAGACGCCGGTGCGGACGTAGAGGCTACGAGTGGTCTTGGTATGACACCCTATGCCTTTGCCATAATGTTTGGTAGGAGTGAAACGGCAAAATTTTTACTAAGCAAGCGTAAAAAGCAGGGATTGCTACAAAAACTGGCGGTTAAATTTTTAGGAATTTTAGCCAAAAAGAGCACGCGAGCGGTTTAAATTTGATATGCCTTGATATTTGGCGGTTTAAAATTTACGCACTTTAGCGCTTATACACGGTTTAAAATTTGACGTATTTTAGAGCCCGCATAGGGCGAAATTTCGGAGATTTTACTAAAAAGATGCAAGGATGGCTTGAAATTTTGGCATACCATTTTGAGTTCCTAGGATTTTAAGCTTCTCTTGTTCAATTTAATATGTAGATGTAGCGCCATTTTCCAATATACCAATAACACAAGCCCTCTTTGTTTATCTAATATGGCGTGCTCTTTTATGACTATAAACGGCGCGCGGTTTTTAGGTTATAATTTAACTCTCTACCGGTTTAGGAAATAGAATTTTTCTATTGCTCGTTCGTCTGCTTCGCTAGCTTAGCGGTATTTTGCTGTGCCTGCGCTATTTTGCTGGCGCCATCTGTCTAATTTGCATTTTTCCCTCCATCTGCTTTACTACGCTTCCCATTTCGTCTGAATTTAGCAGATCTTGTCGGCTTCGCCCGTGGAACTCAATTTTTGCGATGAAGTTCGGTATGATCTATTGCGATCCTTGTGGCAAGACTATAAATTTTCCTTTGAATCTTTGCAGAGTTTGTAAATTTTTAAGATTTTTCAGCGAGCTTGTCTTGTAGCTAGATTTGGCTTAGTACTGCGGCTAAATTTTACAATTTTAGGTTCATCGATTAAGCCTTTTACGCCGAGCCGATTATTATATGTAGCCTAATTTTGATATCTTAAGGATCACGACTATAAGCTCTTAAATTCCATCTCCAGCTGCTTGCGCCAGTCTTGCAGCGAGCGCTCTGCGCTAGCGGCGTATTTTTCGATAAGCGCGTCCGTTTTACTTAGAAACTCAAATAGCTTGCCCTCCCACACGGCGGGGTTTAGGTTGCTTTGATGCATCGTTTTGATATAAACTAGCTCCTTGCTAAGAGCCTCAAGCTCGTCAAGATAGCTCTCGCGAGCGCTTTCGTCGTGCAGCTCTAGCCGCTTTAGAGCTCGCAGTTTGCCCTCCAAAATATCGCAAAATTTCATATATCTTTGCGAGCTAAACTCGGGATCTGCGGCGTCTGCGCGCGCGGAAGCCTTTTGGACCTGAAAATACACGAGCGCGCCCACTGCAAGGGCGACTGCGAACATCAAAGCGAAATTAGCCATTTTTTCTCCTTAAGCCGTCCAAGCCCACGACCGCGAGCCCGAACCAAATTAGCGAAAAGCTCAAAATTTTATAAGTCTCAAGCTCCTCACCGTAAACAAATACCGCGATCAGCATACTCATGCTAGGGCTGATGTACTGCATAAAGCCGATCGTAGATAGCGGCAGATACTGCGTGCTTACGGCGAAGGTAAGCAGCGGCAAAATCGTAATCAGTCCGCTTGCAAACAGCAGCGCGCCGCTTACGTTAAAGCCGAAGGCGCCGCTTCCTTTCAGTGCGCAGTAGATCAGAAACGCAAGCGCGGGCAGCAGCATCAGCGCCGTCTCGCAAAATAGCCCCTCGAAGCTAGGCACTTTTACTTTTTTGCGTATGAGGCCGTAAAATGCAAAGCTAAGCGGTAGCACGAGCGAGATTATCGGCAGTCTATCCAGCGCGTAAATTTGCACGCCGATCGCGGCAAAGGCTAGCAGCAGGGAAAATTTAGCCGCCGCGCTTAACCGCTCGCGCAGAAACAAAGCGCCCAAAAGCACCGAAAATAGAGGATTTATAAAATATCCGAGGCTGGTGGCTAAAATTTGATCGGAATTTACCGCGTAGATATAAATACCCCAGTTCGTGCTGATAAGTAGTCCCGTACAAAGCAACGTAAGGGCGATTTTAGGAGCGCTAAGAAGTCGCGCGACGTTTTTTAAGCGGTGCGTAAAGCAGAGAAAAACGAGCAGCAGCAGGAAGGACCAAACGACGCGATGCGCTAAAATTTGCACCGCGTCCACGTCCTTTATGAGCTTGAAAAATATCGGAAAAACGCCCCACATAACAAAGGTGGCAAATGCAAGCGTTAGCCCTTTAGTGCGGTTTTCTTCCATAAAATTCCTTCCAAATTGCCTAAAGGCGCTATTTTAAGATTTTTTGGGTTAATAAAAGCTTATTTGGGTATAATCGCGGGATTTACGAAATTTAAGGAGGGGCTATGAGTTGGAGTAGGACATCGTGGAAAGATTATAAAATTTTACAGCAGCCGATTTATCAGGATGAAAGTGCGGTGCAGGCCGCTAAAGATCGCCTTTACAAGCTGCCGCCGTTAATTTTTGCGGGCGAGGTTCGCAACCTAAAAGCCGAGCTTGCGCGCGCCAGCGAGGGCAAGTCGTTTTTGCTTCAAGGCGGCGATTGCGCTGAGAGCTTTAATGATTTTAGCGCGAATAATATCCGCGATATGTTTAAGGTAATGCTTCAAATGGCAATAATTCTTACCTTTGCAGCGGGACGCCCCGTCGTTAAGGTAGGTCGTATCGCAGGGCAGTTCGCAAAGCCGCGCAGCAGCGACTTCGAGGAGGCGGGCGGCGTGAGCCTGCCTAGCTACCGCGGCGACATAATCAACGGATTTGAGTTTAACGAAGCGGCGCGCAAGCCGGATCCTGCCCGCATGATCGAGGCGTATCATCAAAGCGCCTCGACACTAAATCTGCTGCGCGCCTTTTCTCGCGGCGGTCTTGCGAACCTGCACGAGGTGCATAAGTGGAATTTGGGCTTTTTGAAAAAGGGCGAGCTGGAGGCTAAATTTAACGAGCTGAGCGATGAAATTTCGCGCACGCTTAAGTTTATGGAGGCGTGCGGACTGAGCGCCGCGAATTCTCCGAGCCTTGCCGAGACGGTGCTTTACACCTCGCACGAGGCGCTGCTGCTGCACTATGAGGAGTGTCTGACGCGCATCGACAGCACCAGCGGCGATTGGTACGATTGCTCGGCGCACATGCTTTGGATCGGCGAGCGCACGCGCGGCGCGGACGATGCGCACGTACATTTTTTAAGCGGTATCAAAAACCCTCTCGGCGTCAAGATCGGCCCGAGCGGCACCGCGGATGAAATTTTGCGCCTTTGCGACAAGCTCAATCCGCAAAACGAAGCAGGCAGGCTAAACGTCATCATCCGCATGGGCGCGGATAAGATCGGCGCACGGCTGCCGCAAATTTTGCGCGAGCTAAAGCGCGAGGGCAGGGCGATCCTATACAGCATCGATCCGATGCACGGCAACACCGTCAAGGCCGCGAACGGCTACAAAACGCGCGAGTTTTCTAAAATTTTAAGTGAGGTTCAGAGCTTTTTTGAGATTCACGCTGCGGAGGGCACGCACGCGGGCGGTATTCACCTTGAGATGACCGGTCAAAACGTCACCGAGTGCACGGGTGGCTCGTTTAACGTGACGCAAGAGACGCTAAAACAGCGCTACGAAACGCAGTGCGATCCGCGCCTAAACGCAGATCAGGCGCTGGAGCTTGCGTTTTTGCTCGCCGATAATCTAAAAAAGGCGGACTAATCCGCCTTTTATCGCGCGGGAATTCTATCGCGGCTTGGAATTTAATCGTAGTTTTGGGCATTTTGACGCAAGTCGGCGCTACGACCGCGCTTTGCGCTTTAAATTTAATCGTAGCCTGGCGCGAGCGATTTTAAATTTACGCGGCTCTAAATGCGGCGGCTTCGGGCGCAGTTTCGGAGCGACCGAAATATAGAGAATTGAAAATTTACCTCGCGCGAAAACATAAGCCGCGTAAGCCCGCTGCCAAAATACGAGCAATTTAAAATTTTTGCGGCATCGCGCCGCGATAAAATTTCTTTTTGCAGAGGTTTTGCAAACTTCTTGGCGGCTAAATTTAGCCCCGTGAGCTCGCGGCTTAAAATTTTAAATCCGCCCTGCATGGAATTTTAAAATTTCGCCGCCGTGAAATTTTAAAATTTAACGCCAAATCTATGGCTCGCAGAATTTCATCTTTAAAATTTAGTCGTACAAATTTTGATCGCTCGCCGCTGTGTGTGCCGCCTATCTGTGCACGCTCAAGCTAGCAGCAGACTAAGCGGTAAATGTAGCTACGCAAGCTCGCCTCCGTTTTTCGCACATAGCAAAAGAGAACGCCGCGCTATCTGCGGTATTCGGCATAAGTACGGCGCATAAGTTCTTGCTTGAGATGGGTGCGACGAACAGATGCCGCCGCGCGTGTTTCATTGGCTTATGAACTTCCGCTTAATCCTTGATGATAGATGCATCAGACGAAAACGGCTTTGCGCCTGCTTTAAATTTTGAAGCGCGATTTCGCCATGAAATTTTAATAGAAAATCTATATTTTTGCCGCTAAATTCCGGGTCGAAATTTTACCTTTTGAGTTTATGCCGCCTCGCCGCTATAAAATTCCAAGTCTTAAATTTAAAGCAAAATTCTGCGGCGCAACGAAATTTCAAAATTTTGTTGCGGTAAATTTTATACTATAAAATTTCATCCGTGAAGTAGAATTTTAAGTCGGCAAATATAAAATTTAGAAGGCAAAGTTTGCTGCCGCATCGTGTACTGCGCCGCGAAATACTACTCTACATAATCTGCGCCCAACCTCACAAGACACGTCGTGCAAAAAATTTACGCAAGGTTTTTGCTTGCGCGATCGCGCGATAAAATTCCTAGGACGCGCAACCCGGGCGAGATTTTAAAATTTAAAAATCCCGCACTCAAGAAAAAAGCGATAAAATTTTAGGCTCGTTTTTTGGATTTTTTTAGCACCAGCGCAACTACCGCGATTGCGACGTTTGCGTCGTGCGTGATGCTAAGGCTTGCGGATTTGATATGAAATTTTTTACGGATTTTTTTACGGATTTTTAAATGCGGCGCGCCCAGGGCGTCTTTGTAAATTTTAGCGTCTTTAAAGCCGAATTCCGCGCCGATGCCGGTGCCTAGAGCTTTGCTAAGCGCCTCTTTGGCGGCATAGATGCCCGCGATACTTTCGTCGCGCAGCGCGGATGAGCGCTCGGATTTTTTCAAAATGCGCTTTAGAAATTTCGCGCCGTATTTTGCGCGCAGCGCCGAGATCCTGCGCACCGCGGTTATGTCTGTGCCGATCTTTATCACGGTCTGGCGCTCCGCGGCTTAAATTTAATCACGATTGCAGGCTCTCTTTAATCTCGATGTCGATGATCTTATCGCCCTGCCTGATCGCGTCCAAAACCGCTAGGCTAGGCTGATCCACGATTTGTCCGAAGACCGTGTGCACGCCGTCTAGGTGCGGCTGCGCGCTGTGGCAGACGAAAAACTGACTTCCGCCCGTATCGCGCCCCGC
>CAJPSJ010000099.1 GCA_905373295.1 uncultured Campylobacter sp.
GTCGTGGGGCTGGACGAGCCGCTAAGCGCGCGCGACGATCGGTACGAAGAGCGCGTGGTAAGCGAGCAGTTTAGGGGAGTGAGCTATTATGAATAGAAATTTTATCTTTAATGCGCGCAAGCAGGGAGGTTCCGCACGAAATTTAAACTTACGTTGCGGCCTAGGCGCGAGCAAGCAGGACTTTGGCGCACATCGCGATCCGGGCGCGTACGAACACGGACATTTGCCGAGCGCTAGCTGCGACGATCTAGGCATACGCAGACACGGGCTCTTACGAAGTACTAGATGCCGCGATGTCGGTGCGGGCGGACACAGGCTCTTGCGAGATACTAAATGTTATGATTTTGTTGCTTGCATAGACAGGCTCTTTCGGGACATCGGATGCTGCGATCTTAGCGCAAGCGGATATAGCCTTTCGCAGGACGCCTGGCGCCGTGGTTTTGCCGTACCGAAATACGAGCTGCGCAGCCGCGTGAACTGCGATTATAGCGTGAGCGTTCTCTTGAACGGCGCAGCGCACTGCGATTTTGCAGCGCAAAATTCGTCGAAATTTAGCAGCGATATGTACTGCGGCTCTAGCGCGAGTACTTACTTGCGATGTAGCTCTAGCGTGAGCGCTCGTTTGCGACGCAGCTCTAGCACGAACGGCCGTTTGCAATCTAGTATGAGCGGACGCTCGCAGCGCAACTTCAATGCAGGCGTTTGCTTACGGCGCGTTGGCACGAAGCAGGGCGTCCATTTGTACTGCAAATTTGGCGCGAACCGAGACGCCTTTCTGCGTTGCGGTTTTGATGCATGCAGATTGAGCGCCTACCGCTCGCTGTTTCGCGATGCAAGTGGGCTAGGTAGCGAGCAAAATCCCACTCTAGGCACCTTTTGTGCGGTGCGGAATTTTTTGAATTTACATGTCGCGCGCGATTTTAAGAATTTTAGCCCCGTAAATTTGAAGAAATTTAACCTCGCCGCCTCGCAATTTGTAAATTTAAAAAAGCAAATCCGCGCCGGC
The DNA here is from genome assembly GCA_905373295.1 of uncultured Campylobacter sp. GTDB lineage: Bacteria > Campylobacterota > Campylobacteria > Campylobacterales > Campylobacteraceae > Campylobacter_B. The sequence goes on from CAJPSJ010000099.1 coordinate 1,007, forward strand.
GAAGGTGCCGACAAGAGCGCTAATTCGCGCAATTTGACGAGTTTTGGGCGCGAGACCCGGGTGCTGCGTAGACTAGGCTCTGAAAGTAAAATTCTCGCGACGCACGGATTTCTCTCTGAGGGCGCGGTCGGTGCGCCGTGCGGATCCGACCTCGGATACAGAAATTGCGAATTTGCGCAAAATTTCAAACGTTTCGCCCCTGATTTCGCAGAAAATTTTAAAGATTTTACTTGGAGCTTGGAAGCCGAGCCCGCGCAAAATTGTAAAATTTCCGCTCTAAATTTTACCCGAAACTTTAAAAATTCCGCTCGCGGCAGGGAAGCCGGGTCTATGCAAGGCTTCGGGAATTCGGGCCGAAATTTTGAGCCGAAATTCCCGCAGAGCGCTAAAAATTCCGATCGAAATTTAGAGACAGAACCCGCGCGAGACTTTAAAAATCAAAATTCCACGCAGGATTTCTCACAAAATTGTAAAAGCTATGATCAAAATTCCACTCAGGGTTTTTCGCAAAGCGGCAGAAGCGCCGAGATAAATTCCAAACCGAGTTTCTCGCAGAACGTTAAAAATTCCGAACGGAATTTACCGCTAAGCTTCTTACAAAGCGCCAAGAATTCCGATCAAAGTCAAAATTTCAAACCCGCCCGCCCGCAAAGCTTTAAAAATCAAAATTTCGCGTGGGATTTCTCACAAAACGGCAGAAGCGCCGAGCCGAGTTCTGTTCAAACCTTCTCGCAGAGCTCTAAAAATTCGGATCGGAATTCCAAAGTTAATTCCACGCAAAACCGAACCGAGCCCGTTTCGCCGCAGGAGCTCAAAAATCCGGAGCCGTGCGGGGTGCAGCAGCAAGAGCTAGGCTTTTACGCGCCTAAATTTAAAGACGAGCGCGCGAGGAATTTTTTCTCCCATCCGATGCGCGCCTTCGTTCTTTTCGCCTGCTTTTTTGCGGCGCTGGGCGCGCTTAGCTTTTTAGCACCCGATGCGCTGGCGATCGATTATGTCGGCGCTCATAAATTTTACTTTCTATTTTTGGCGCCTTCGTGCATCTACGCGGCGTTTTTGCTTACCGCGCTGCCCGATTGGACGAACTTCGAGGGCTCGCTAAAGCCCGTCTCGCTTGCCTTTGCCGCCTGCCTGATCGCAGCTTTTATCGCGAGCTTTTTAAATTTACGGCTTGCGGCTGCGATCACGGCGCTGTTTTGGGCGGTATTTTTCATCTTTGCGGCGCGGCTTTTGTGGCTGGATAAAAACTCGAATAATTTTAGCATCCTATCGGTATTAGCGGCATTTTGCGCCTGCTCTGCGGCCTATGGCGCGAGCGGGGATGAGAAGTTTTTGCTTAGCTTCGTGCATATCAACGTCGCGGCAATCGCCGTCGTAAGCTACCGCATAAGCGTCGTCATCGGCAACGAAGCGCTAAGAGAGGCGGGGCTAAAGGACGCCGTTTTTATTCCAAATTTTATCTACAAAAATTTAGCCGCTTTCCTCGCCTTTGCTTTGGCGCTCGCGACGCCATTTTTAAGCGAGGCGACGTGCGGATTTATCGCGCTTGGCATCGGATTTTTGTTTTTGGCGAAACTTCGCGAGTTACACTACGCCGAAATTCTAAGCCGCCACTATATGGCGTTTTACTACGCGTTGCAGGCTGCGTGCGCGGCGGGATACCTGTGGCTGGGCGCGGCGCTGATCCGCGGGGGATACGCTGCTGCACCGCTGCACGTCATCGCGATCTGCTATATGTATGGAGCGATACTTTTCGTAGGGATGATCGCCGGACAGCGCCACAGCGGAATTTCGCCGCTAAACTTCCCGCGCCTAAGCCGCGCAGCACTCGTTTTAGCTCTGCTCGCGGGAGGTTTAAGAGCCGTTTTTGCGGGCGAGAGCTTTATTTTATACGTGATGATTCCCTCGGCGCTTTTTATCGCCGCGGTCGCGCTATATCTGATAAATTTCATCCCGATCTTTCTGAAAAATCCTTTCAGCGCGGATCCGGATTGATAATCATCAAAGCGGGCTTGCTAAATTTTAGCTACAATCGATTCAATTTCATTTCAAGGAGAGCTTATGCAACACATCAAAAATATTGACGCCGCTAAGGCCGTAGAGCTTGCTTCGCTAGTCGAAGTGGCCCCTCATAAGGTGATTTCGCGCACCCTCGCGCAAAATCCGGCGCTGAATATGACCCTTTTTGCCTTCGACGGCGGCGAGGAGATCAGCTCGCACAAATCCGACGGCGACGCGTTCGTTTACGTGCTTGAGGGGGAGGGCGATTTCACGATCGACGGGCAGAAGCACCGCGTAAAAGCGGGGCAAAGCATCGTCATGCCTGCGGGCTTGCCGCACGCGATCTTCGCGCCGGTGCCGTTTAAGTGGTTTTTAGTGGTGGTTTTTTAGCCTCTGAGTTTAAGAGCGGGCTTAAATTTTAAAATTTAGCCCGCCCGCTGCTTCATAAAATTTTATCCGAAATTCCATTTGCAGGGCTATTCTGTTTGTATCCGCCTGCTCCGATTACCCTCGCAAAATTTTAAAATTTAGAAACGTTTAAATTTTACTTTTACCGCGCCCAAAAATTTCGTCTGTTTTGCAAACCGCGCGAGAGCTGAAAATAACGCACCGCGTTCGCGCGCCGTGTCTAGCCCCGAAATCGCACGCTTGAACTCACATCGCAAGTCAAATCCATAGCTCGCGCATTAAATTTTTTAAGTCGCGCCTAGCGCGCAATACATATCGGGCGAGTAGAGCAGACGGGCGCTGTAGTAGGGTAAACCCGCCGAGTGCGCAATGCGCGCCTAGCTCATAGATTAAGCGTAAATTTAAAGGCCGTGTCCGGCGCGAAATGCACGCCAAGCCGTCCTAAATTTTAAAATTTAACTCTCGCTCGGGACCAGCTCCTTGATGATGAGCTCGGGTGTGATTGTGCCGCGGAAGTTGTTTTTGCTAATCGTAAAGATTGCGTCCACTCGCTCGCCGGCGCGCGGCAAAAAGTCGTAGTTGAAAAACAGCGCCTCGACGCTGCCGCCGTTTTTGTCAAGCGCCATTTTGATATGTTTGCCCTCCTTGCCGATCTCTCTGATGTTGCGGGCGCGGGCGCCTTTGATGCAAAAGAGCGGGCGCGGATTTTTCTGCCCGTAGGGCTCGTAAAATTCTAAAATTTCAAGCAGCTCGAAGTCTATCTGCGACGCATCCAGCTCGCCCAACAGATCGTCTTGCGCGCTAAAATCGCTCAGATCCTTAGGCGTAATGCGCTCATTTACGCGCCGCTTAAACTCCTGCAGCAGCGCAGGATCGATCCCCACGCCTGCGGCGCCCTTGTGCCCGCCGAAGGTAGTTAAAATTTCGCTTTGCGAGGAGATTAGCTCTAAAATGTCAAATTTACCGATGCTGCGCGCGCTTCCTTTGGCGCGCGAGTCGCCCACGCTAAAGACGATCGCGGGCTTTTTGTAGGTCTTGCTTAGGCGGCTTGCGACGATCCCGATGATGCCTTCGTGCCACTGCGGACCCCACACGACGATGACGTTGTCGCTCGGATTGACGCTTTTTACGATCTCGTCGTAGAGGTTTTTCTCCTCCTCTTTGCGCGAGTTGTTGATCGAATTTATCGTCTCTAGGTAGTGGTTTGCCTCTCTGATATTTTTGGCGCATAGGAAATTATACGACATCGTAGCATCGTCCATCCGCCCCGTGCAGTTGATTAGCGGCGCGATCGTGTAGCTGATATCGTCGAATTCGAAATGTTTTTTGAAATAATGCTCTTTAATCGCCTTGAAGCAGGCGCGGTTCGAGCTATTTAGCCGCTTGATGCCGAAGCGCAGCAGCGCGCGGTTCATATCGCGTAGCTCCATCATATCGGCGATTATGGCGATGATGAGGATATCCATCGAGCTTGCCATATCGTAGTTCACGCCGAGGGTTTCTTTTAGCGCGCCCACGAGATACCAGGCCACCTGCGCGCCGCAAATTTCGATATTTGGGAAGGTGCAATCAGGTTGCTTCGGATTGATTATTGCGTAAGCTCTAGGCAGCACGGGCGGAGGCATATGATGATCGGTGATGATGAGATCGATCCCCTTTTGAGCGCAAATTTCGGCAGCTTCCGTCGCGGAGGTGCCGTTATCTACCGTGATGATGAGATCAACGTCCTCAAGCTCGCCTATGATCTCGCTATTTAGCCCATATCCGTCGGTGAAGCGATTTGGGATCTTGATAACGTAATCCGCGCCTATTTGATTGAAAAAATCGCTCATTATGACGGTGCTTACGATACCGTCGACGTCGTAATCACCGACTACGGCTATGCGCTGGTTTTCTTCGATGGCAGTTTTTATGCGCAAAGCCGCCTTATAGGTATCCTTCAGCTCGCAAGGTAAGGGAATTTCAGAAATTTTAGTATGCCGATCGTTCGCAAATCTCGATTTTAGAATTTCCCTTATCTCATTTTTACCTAGCATTTTTTATAGATGCTTCGATAAAGCCCAAAATCGCGGGATTTGGGCGCACTAGACGGCTGGTAAATTCCGGGTGAAACTGCACGCCCAGAAAAAACGGATGGTTTTTTAGCTCGACCGCTTCGATAAGCCCATCGCTCTCGCCGCAGACGATAAGACCGTGCTTTTCAAAATCGGCGCGGTACTTCGGATTGGCTTCATATCGGTGGCGGTGGCGCTCGCGGATGGTTTTTTGCTCGCCGTAAATTTTACTCAAAAGCGAGCCTTTTTTGACGTCGCAGTCATAGCCGCCCAGCCGCATAGTGCCGCCCATAGGGGATTTGTGCGTGCGGATCTGCTTTTTGCCGCTTGCGTCGATGAAGCTATCGATCAGATAGATCACCGGATCTTCGGTCTGAGGGTCAAATTCTGAGGAGTTAGCGTTTTTCAGTTTTAAGACATTGCGCGCAAACTCCACCATTGCAAGCTGCATCCCCAGGCAAATGCCCAAAAACGGCACCTTATGCACCCGCGCGTAGTTTATGGCTAAAATTTTACCCTCCACCCCGCGCGAGCCGAAGCCGCCTGCGACTAAAATTCCGTTTACGTCGCGGAAAATTTCATCCACATTGCTCGCTTCAATTTTTTCACTATCTACCCACTTTAAGCTTATCCGCGTATCGAGCGTCGCGCCCGCGTGGATGATCCCTTCGGTGAGGGATTTGTAGCTTTCTTTTAGATCGATATATTTGCCGACGAAGGCGATCGTGGTTTCGTTCGTAGGCACGATGACGCGCTTAACGAGGCTGTCCCAGTTGCTCATATCGACTTCGAGCTTGTTTAAGCTTAAAGTCTCCGCGATCGGCGTTAAAATATCCTGCTTCAAAAACGCAAGTGGGATCTGATAGATGCTCGCGCTATCTGGGCTTTCGATGACGCAGTTTTTATCCACGCCGCAGCTTAGCGCGATCTTATCTTTAAGCGCGCGATTTAGCGGCATTTCGGAGCGGCAGATTATCATATCGGGGCTGATACCGATGCGGCGCAGCTCGCCTACGCTGTGCTGTGTGGGCTTGGTCTTAAGCTCGCCTGCGACCTTGATGAAAGGCACGAGCGTGAGGTGGATATTCATCGTATTTACCCTACCAAGCTCCACTCTCATCGCGCGAATCGCCTCTAAAAACGGTAGCCCCTCGATGTCGCCTACGGTGCCGCCGATCTCGACGATCAGCACGTCGTTGCCCTCGCCCGCCTTTTTTATGCGGCGCACGATCTCGCCTACGATGTGAGGGATCACCTGGATCGTCTTGCCCAGATAATCGCCCCTGCGCTCCTTTTCGATGACGGAGCTGTAAACTTTGCCCGTGGTGAAGTTGTTGTCTTGGCTTAAATTTTCATCCAAGAACCGCTCATAATGCCCAAGATCCAGGTCGGTCTCCGCGCCGTCGTCGGTGACGAAAACCTCTCCGTGCTCCAGCGGGCTCATGGTGCCGGGATCGACGTTGATATAAGGATCCGCCTTTAATATGCGTACTTTAAGCCCAGCGTGCTTTAAAAGCGTCGCGATCGACGCCGCCGCAATGCCCTTACCCAGCGAGCTCAGCACCCCGCCGGTGACGAAAATATATTTCGTTTGTTTTGCCATAAGTTTTCCTAAATTTTGATATTAATGCCGCGATTATAACTTCTTTTAGGTTAAAGCACACTAAGCTAGAATTTGAAAATT
>CAJPSJ010000100.1 GCA_905373295.1 uncultured Campylobacter sp.
ATCCATATTTTCATCAATTATCTTTTTATAGTTATAGCAAAACGGGTATATGCTCTTTTTTTTGTTGATAAAATACATCACTAAATATAGAGTTTAAAAGCCACCTATAACATCTGTTTTCTGGAGTAATTATGTCAAATTTTTTAGTTTTTGTTTCGTACATAATTGGTAATTGTATGTCATTTTTACTTATAAATACAAAATCAGTAAATAGGTCGAATGAGTGGTTGGCGCCATCTCCAAACCTCATATATATAAAATTCTCTATAAAATTTCCATCTTCGTCAATCAAATGCTCTTGCTCCCAAGGATAAAAGAGCCGTAGTTTTAAAACCTCGTCGTTTTCTATAATCTCTTCGGCGTTTTTTATAGGCTTGCCGTCTTTGCAAATTTTAGAGCCCAGATCCATTAGATAATCAAAATTTAGCCTTTTATCCAGCTTCCAAAATTCGCATCTATCGTCGGGATATTTATCGCCGTTGCACCATGAAAATCTTACTCTCTCATAGCCGTTTTTGTCTAAGTGAATATCCGCCATCTTGCCGAAATCTATTTGCGGATAATTATCTAAGTAATGAAGCTTTTTTAGGTAATCTTTTAAATTTAGCTCTACAAGCTCTCTTTGCGTCAGGTTTTTATCGCTAAAATCAAGCGCTTCTAAGATTGCCGAAATTCTATACGTAGGCAGCAAGGCGATAAATATGCAAACCCAAATCATAAAAACTATTATACAAAGGTACTTCAGGCGCAAGCTTACTCCTTCGGGCAGATTGCGCTATATTATCCAATGCAAGCTTAACGAGCCCATAATCCGCAGCGCTTGCAGCAAACGACTTGCTGTAAAAATTCCAAGCTTGTTTGCGCGGTTAAATTTAGCGGTAAAATTTTAAATTTTAAAATTTGCGGCGGCGGTTTAGACTCGCACTTTGCCGCCGTATTTGATCTGGCTCGGGTCTTTTTCGTCCAACTCGCGCATTATCTGCTCGCCGTTGTCGGAGTTTGCCGCGGCGATATCTGCGTCCAGATCGGAGTATGAGTAGATCATCATCGCCTCGCTTACGCCCTCTATGGCCTCTATCGCGCGAAATGCGGCGATCTCGTCCTCGAAGCTCTCCGCGCTAATCGTGGCTACCGCCTTGCCGTCCTCACACGCGACGAACTCGCAGCCGTCGATACTTTGCAGCTCTTTACGAAACTCCGCTATATCGGTATCTGCGCCTAGATAGATTACGACGCTTGAAATATTCATTTTAACTCCCAAAAGTAGATATATCTATTATACCCTGAGCCCACGAGATAATCTCCTTCGAAAAGCAGATAGTTGATGACGTCGTTACCTAGCTCGATGCTGCGAACGATCTCGCCTGCTTTGTCGATTACGCGTACGCCGTTACCAACGGTAAAAGCGCCTAGCTCGGGGCTTAGCGCCACGGCAAAAACTGCGAAACGGGCGTTATAAAATTTAGCGAAATCGCCGTTTTCGTAGTAGCACGATCTTTCTTTGTCGTTCGAGCCGCTCATCATACGATCGCCAAGCAGCGCCACGGAGTAGATCCCGTCCTTGTGCAGGGACTTTTGGCTCATAAGCTTTTTCGCTTTCGCGTCGAAATAAAACACGATACCGCCTTCGCACGAGATTAGTAGCGTCCCGCTAGCGCGGTCGTAGGCGCTGCCGCCCAAAGACGCGATGGTGAGCTTTTGCTCGAAGCTTACCTTGCCGCTAGGTAGGTCGAAGTATAAAATTTCGCTACCAAGACCTAGCAAAATCACGGTATTTTCGTCGTAGAAATAGACGTTTTTAATCCCCGTCATCGGCAACTTGTAGTGCGTAATCTTGCCGCCTACAAATATACCCAGCATCTTTTCAAACGCGTCGCCGTTATACAAAAATGCGTATTTCTCGCCTAGTTTATCGACGTCGAATATGGTAGCGCCCATCGGCTCGTCTAGGTAATTTTTGGACGAGGGCAGGGCGAAAATTAGCGTCTTGGAGATTGCGCTCGAAGCGGAATTTAATGCCGTAGAATTTTCAGCAGAATTTTGCGCCGTGGAATTTGCTGCGGTTGAATTTGCTAAAGAATTTACGGCAGCGGAATTTGCGGTGGAATCTCCCGTGGAATTTACGCTTGCTTTCGCATTGAAATTCTGCGCCGCATCAGAATTTGTGCTTGCGACGGAATTTTGCCCGGTGACAGAATTTGGCGCGGAATTCTCCGCGGAGTTAATGGTGATTTTATAGAGCTTTCCGTTGTCAAGCCCTGCGTAAATTTCGCCGTTTAGATTTTTTAGCACCGCTACGTTTGCGTCAAGCTCTAGTATGAAGCTAGCGTGTTTGATCTTTGCAGGCGCATCTATGCCCACAGCGTCACTAGGTATTGCAACGCCGTTGCCGGCATAGATGAAGCAGGCGCAAAGTAGCAGCGGTGGTAAAAATTTCATCGCGCGCTCCTACTCGACCTCGGCGCCTTGATTTAGCGTATCTATGAGGTTAGAAGTGGAATTTGCGTCGCTAAACCTGCTAAAATCGGCCTTGAAGTTGTTTTTCACGAGCGGATCGGTTTGGGCTTGCGGTACGTGGCACTGCGTGCAGTTGAATCTCTGCTCGGCTAGCGTGCCGTTTAGATCCGCGCCTGTGCGAAAGTCCACCAAGTGGCTTTTTGGAATCGGCGTAGAGCCTACATCCTTAGCGACATCGGGCATATGGCAGGTTACGCACATATTGTTATCCTTTGTGATCGGTACAAGCCCTTCTAAGCTGTGCGGTATAAGAGGTGGAGCGTTTTCGAAGCTGCGCTCGATTTTCGAAGCAGCGCCCGGAGCATCCTCGCTATATTTGAAATCGGGCAGGGAATTTTTATTTTGCGCCGATTCGTCTACGCTTTTTATAAAGCCCAAGCTGTCGGCATCTATAGATGCCGTCTTGTCCGCGGCAAATAGCGCCGCACAGCATGCAAGAGCCAAGCCTAAAACCATTTTTTTCATTTTTTCACTCCTAATATACTAAAATTTAACGCATCGTCATCGCATACGTCGATGCAGCGTCCGCAGCTGATACACTCGCTGCTAACGCGCCCGTTTTCGCGCCCGACCATCTTAAGTACCTGCACTTCGGGGCAGACCATTTTGCATTTGCCGCACATCGTGCATTTATCAACCTCGTGGCGAACGCGAATGACGCTAAAATAGCTAAGCGCAGCCCAAAATCCGCCGAGCGGGCATAGCCGCGAACAGATCGTGCGATCGCCCGCGAAAATTTCAAAAACTACGATCAGTAGCGCGATTGCAAACGCACTCGCACTCAGCGATATGACGGCGCGCGCGAAAAGCGAGATAAAGCTTACGCTCTCAAACGCCGCAAAGCCGAAAGCTCCGCTGCAAATGAGCGCTAGCACCGCTAGGACGTAGCGAGCCTTGCGATTTACGTTTAAAAATTTGGTGTGCACGCCAAATTTTTTACGAAGCCACGCGGCAAGATCGGTTAGTAAATTTATCGGGCATACCCACGAACAATATAATCGCGGCGCTATAAGCGCATAAAATGCTCCTACGATAAGCGCTCCGATAACCGCCGTAGCGCCTAAAGAAAAGCTGGCTAGCAGCATCTGCGCCGTCGCAAACGGATCGCTTAGATTAATCGTGCCGAAAAGTTTCGACGAGCTTAGATTGCCCTTTAGAATTCCTGATAAAATTCCGTTTTCGCTCGCGGCTTTGAAGGCGAAATTATTTCCTAAAATAAAAAGGACTAGAATAGAAATTTGGCTCAAACGCCTTAAAATAGTGTATTTCATTGCCTAGTCCCCTCCATTAGATCGTCCTCGTTTAAGTAATCCTTACTCTTTTGCGGATCGAGCTTGATTTTGGTGTCTGCGTCCTTTAGCTTCGCGTCGTCGCCCTTGATCCAGCCTTTGACGTAGTTGTCGCTGGAAATTCCTATGACGCGCTCGCGCTCCACGACGCTGATAGCCGCCTTTTTCGTGACGCAGGCATGCTCGCACTTACCGCAACCCGTGCAGTAGTCGCTATCTACGACAGGCACGAGCAGGGCGTGCTTTTCGGTGCGGTTGTTGTGACGATAATCGATCCTAAGCGCCTTATCCATTACGGGGCAGCTTCGCACGCACGCGTCGCATTGGATACCCGCATAAGCGATGCAATGCTCGGTATCTATGACCGCAACGCCCATCTTGGATAGACGCACGTTAAGCTTGGAGTCTTCGCTTACCAAGCTTTTATCTAGCGCGTCGCTAGGACAGGCTGCGACGCAAGGTATATCGTCGCACATATAGCACGGAATTTCGCGCGGGATAAAAAACGGCGTGCCGTTTGCAATAGCGTGATCGCAAAAGCTCGCAAGCTTAAGCGTATCAAACGGGCATGCCTCGACACAAAGTCCGCACCTTAGGCATTTGCTAAGAAATCCTTTCTCGCTTATAGCTCCGGGCGGGCGGAGTTTGGCGTGCTCGCCGGAGTTTGCGACTCCGAGCCCCAGAACGCCTACGCCCGCAGCTAAAGAAAGAATACCTAAGACCTCACGCCTATCCATAATTTACACCTTGTAAATTTTAACCGCGCATTTTTTGTAGTCGGTCTCTTTTGAAAGCGGACAGGTATGATCGAGCGTGACGCGGTTGATATAAACTTTCTCGTCAAAAAACGGCACGAAAATAAGTCCTTTCGGCGGAACGTTACGTCCGTGGAAGTCCACGCGCGCTTTGACTTTGCCGCGGCGCGACTCGATCCAGACGATTTCGTTTTGTTGTACGCCGATTTTGGCGCCGTCGGCTTCGTTCATATAGCATCTTGCCTCCGGTACGGCGCGATAAAGCTCCGGCACGCGCATAGTCATAGTGCCCGTATGCCAGTGCTCCAGCACACGACCCGTACATAACCAGAAAGGATATTCCTCGCTTGGCACTTCTACAGGATCCATATATGGACGGAAGAAAATTTTAGCTTTATTGGCAAAGCTTGTTTTCTCTTCGCCTGAAGTAGCGGATTTCAGATCACCGCTAGGAAGCGCCGCTTTGGCGTTGCCGTAGAATGCAAAGTCGCTATCCGGAGCCGCTTTTTTAGCATAAGGATCGTATTGGGCGTTAAAGCGCCAAAGCGTTTCTTTGCCGTCTACGACCGGCCACCTAAGACCGCGCACTCGGTGATAGGTATCGAAATCGGCTAGGTCGTGTCCGTGACCGGTGCCGAATTTTCGGTATTCCTCCCAGAGATATTTTTGGATGAAAAAGCCATATCCTTTAAATTCTTTGCCGTCGCTACCGATGACGCCACGAGAGTCGCCGTTTACTTCGGAGTTATCGAAGCTTGCCATAATCGGATCTTTTGCAGCGAAAGCCTGAGCGTCTTTGTTTGCAAAGAGCACTTCAAATAGTGTAGTCTCTGGCGTATAGCCGAATTCTGAAATTTTATCCAATACGTTCGGAAGCGTAAGCTTATCATTTACTTTAACCTCGCCCCAGAAATCCTTGAGTTTGAAGCGCTTGGAAAACTCTAACATCTGCCACGTATCGCTCATAGCGTCGCCTACAGGAAGGACCTGCTGCCTCCACCACTGCGTTCTGCGCTCGGCATTGCCGTATGCGCCCCATTTTTCGTAGATCATCGCGGTTGGCAGGATTAGATCAGCTACCTTTGCGCTTAGTCCCGGATACGGATCGCTTACTACGATGAAGTTATCCATCTCGCGCGCCGCTGCGATCCAGTGATTTGCGTTGGCGATCTGCTGCCATGGGTTATTTACCTGCACCCATAGCCATTTTATCTTGCCGTCTTCGAGATTGCGCAGAGCCTGTACATAATGTACGCCCGGTTTCGGATTTATCGTGCCCTCGGGAAGCTTCCAAATTTTTTCGGAAACCTTTCTGTGTGCCGGATTTGCCACGACCATATCGGCAGGTAGGCGGTGAGAAAACGTGCCCACCTCTCTAGCCGTGCCGCAAGCGCTAGGCTGACCGGTAAGCGAAAACGCTCCGCAGCCGGGCTTGGCTTGCTTGCCAAGAAGGAAATGCACCATGTAGCTTTGCTCATTGACCCAAGTTCCTCTTGAGTGCTGATTAAAGCCCATCGTCCAAAAGCTTACTACTTTGCGGTCCTTTTCGATGTAATAATCTGCCAGCTGCTTTAGCTTGGTCTTAAACGCCTCTAAATCCTCGCTTTCATCGCCCTTAGCCAAAGGCGCTACAAATTCTAACGTGTAAGGCTCCAGCGCTTTTTTAAATTCTTCGAAGCTTATGAGCCAGTGAGCATCTGATTTGTCAGAGTGTTTGTTTTCGAGTACGTCGCCCTCTTTCATACCCAGATATGCTAAGGTAACGCCCTCGGATTTGCTTAGAATTTTAGATTTTTGCTTAGCCGCGGTATCAAGCTCGGTCTTGCGGTATTTTTTATGATTTATATCTTCTCGCAAGCCGTAGCCGATATCCACAGGGCCTGTAGCGAACACGCAGTGCTCTTTAATAAATTTCTCATCTATCATATCCGGGTGATTGTAGACAATCTCCCTTGCTATGTAGTTCCATATCGCCAAATCGGTATTCGGACGGAATATAATTTCAATATCGGCGATGTTTGAAGTGCGGCTAGAGTAGGTCGAGAGATTTATAACTTTTACGCGGTCCGGGTTGCGAAGCTTGTGGTCGGAGACGCGAGACCAAAGGATAGGGTGCATCTCAGCCATATTCGCGCCCCAAGCGATGATGGTATCGGTTAGCTCGATATCGTCGAAAACACCCGCAGGCTCGTCGATACCGAAGGTTTGCATAAAACCTACGACGGCGCTGGCCATGCACTGGCGAGCGTTGGGATCGAGATTATTGGAGCGAAAGCCCGCTTTGACGAGCTTAGCTGCGGCATAGCCCTCAGGGATCGTGTATTGACCGCTGCCAAGTACGGCAAAGCCCTCGGGACCGCCTTCGTTATAGGCGCGTCTGAAATGCTTCTCCATTTCGTAGAACGCTCGTTGCCAGCTGATTTCGATAAATTTTCCCTTTTTGTCGAATTCGCCTTTGGAATTTACGCGTAAAAGAGGCTTGGTAATGCGATCTGCGCCGTACATGATCTTGGCGTTGAAATAGCCTTTGATGCAGTTTAGACCGCGATTTACGGGCGCTAACGGATCGCCTTTGACCGCTACGAT
>CAJPSJ010000101.1 GCA_905373295.1 uncultured Campylobacter sp.
GCAAGCGCGATAAGATGAGCATTTTTGGCGATGATTACGATACCAAAGACGGCACCTGCATACGCGACTACATCCACGTAGAGGATCTCGCAAGCGCGCATCTGGCGGTACTTGATTATCTGCAAAGTAATGACAGCGCGGTTTTTAACGTAGGATATGGCACGGGCTTTAGCGTAAAAGAGGTCGTCAATGAAGCTAAAAAAGTAAGCGGCGTGGATTTTAAAGTGCAGATCGCTCCGCGCAGAGCGGGGGATCCTGCCTGCCTCATCTCAAACGCCGATAAAATTCGCACTAAAACCTCTTGGCATCCCGAGCACGAGAGCTTGGATGAGATCATCCTAAGCGCGCTTAATTGGGAAAAGAAGCTCTAGGTTCTAGCGTGAAAGTCCGATTTAAAATTTTAAAATTTTACTCTGCCGTGTTTAATAGCGGCGAGCAAAAGGAAGCCTTGTTTGCTTAAAATTCTAAACGCCCCCGAAGCCGCGCAGCGTAAGCTCGGCGTCGTGCTATCGTATGTGAATATCTTTGTTTCTACGATACTTACTTTGGTTTATACGCCGTTTTTCCTGCGGGCGCTGGGGCAGAGCGAGTTTGGGCTATATTCTTTAGCGAGCAGCGTTATCAGCTATTTGGCGATTTTGGATTTAGGCTTTGGTAACGCCGTGACGGTCTATACCGCCAAATACGTCTCAAGCGGCGAAGTGGAGCGCATGCATAAGCTGCACGGCACGATTTTTAGCGTGTATTTGGTGATGAGCGCGGTGATCGTTCTTGCAGGAGCTGCGCTGCTAGCCAATCTGCACGCGATTTTTGGCGCTAAGCTAAGCGCTAGTGAGATGGGCGAAATTCGCATTATGCTAATGCTACTAACTGCGAATTTAGCGATTAGCTTTCCTTTTAGCATCTATTCGTCGATCCTTACGGCGCATGAGAATTTCGTATTTATCAAGCTAATTGGGATCTTTCGCACGATCGCTCTGCCGCTAGCTGCGGTGCCTTCGCTACTTTTGGGATATAAGGCTATCGCGATCGTAATCATCGCTACGGCAGTAAATTTAATCTGCGTCGCGGCGGATTTCATCTATTGCAAAAGCAAAGTCTCGCCCGTGATAAGCGTACGAAATTTCGATGCCTCCACGCTTAAGCAAATTTTTGGCTACTCGTTTTTTATATTTTTAGGCATCGTAGTCGATCAGGTAAACTGGAATGTCGATAATTTTATCTTAGGTGCTGTAGCAGGCGCTACGGCGGTTTCCACGTATGCCGTAGCAAGCACGATAAATGCCACTTTCGTCACGCTTTCGCTCACCATTAGCGGCGTGATGCTTCCTAAAATCGCCAAAATGGTCTCTGCAAACTCCACCGATTCCGAGCTTAGCGCAGAATTTATCAAAATAGGCAGGCTGCAATTTTACGTGATATTTTTTATCGCGTCGCTTTTGGTGATTTTTGGGCGTGAGTTTATTGTGCTCTGGGCTGGCGCAAATTATGAAATTTCATATGCAATCGCGCTTATTTTGGTGCTTCCAGTAAGCGTGCCGTTGATTCAAAATTTAGGCTTAGCCGTGCTTCAGGCAAAAAACAAAGTCAAATTTCGCTCAATCGCCGCGTTTTGCGTCACGCTCGTAAACATCGCTATTTCTATCCCGCTAGCTAAGGCTTACGGAGGCGTGGGCGCTGCGTGCGGCACGGCTTTTGCGATCACCTTGCTAAATATCTGCGTGATGAATATCTACTATGCTCGTGTAATCGGACTTGACATCGCTAAATTTTGGCGAAATATCGGCGCGATGGTAGTAAAATTTGCTCCCGCAATCGCAGCAAGCCTAGTGATAAATTATGCACTAGGCTTGCATGGAGTGAGCTTTTTGCTAATTTGCGGCGGGCTTTATTCGGCTATGTTTGTGCTAAGCGCATATTTTTGGGCGATGAATGACTACGAACGCGCGATTTTTGGCGGCATTGCAGCTAAGATAAGGAGGCGGGCTTGAACTTCAATGTAATTAGCGAAGTGGTTACTAAAGACCGCTGTATCGGCTGCGGCGTCTGCGCGAGCAGCTGCCCTTTTAGCGTGCTAAAAATGCGGCTTGAAGGCAATGGATTTTACGCGCCCGAGGAGGGCGAAGGGTGTCGCGATAAATGCGATATCTGCCTAAAAGTCTGCCCGTTTTACGAAAAAGATACGCTTGAAAATGAGCTAAATTCTAAATCATACGCAGAGTTGGAAAGCTTTAGCCCAGATTTTGGCAGGTTTTTAGCTACTTACAAATTCTACAAAAAAGATGAAGCGCAGCGCCTAAGCAGTGCAAGTGGCGGCGCGGGAGATTATATTTTTCGCGAGCTTTTTGCGCGCGGGCTCATTGATTACGCGATTTGTGCCGTGCCCGCGGACGAAGGGGATTTTATAGCCCAAAATCCCAAGCGGGATTTTTCCACCTGCGAAAATTTAGCGCAGCCGCAGAATTTGCAAAATTCCGCAACCAAAAATTCCGAGCAGAATTCCGCAATTCCGAATTTAACGCAGAATTTGGCGGACGATGATTCTATAAATTTTACGAGTGCGCGAAATTCATTTTGCGAAAATTTTACGCAGAATTCCACGCAGAATTTTACAAATGAAAATTTCGCACAGAATTCTAAAGCTTCTTGTGAAAATTCCATATCAACGCAGAATTTTGCTTGCGAGAATTCCAAAAATGCGCGAAATTATGCGGGCGAAAATTCCGTACCGCTATTTAAATTTAGCGTGATAAAAAATGCTGGTGAGCTTACTCGTGCGCGCTCGTCTGCTTACTATCCGCTCACGCTTGAAGTAGTGCTAAAAGAGATGTCGCGCCGCGAGGGTAGATACGCGATTAGCGCGCTGCCGTGCTTTGCTAAGGCCTTAAGGCTTGCTGCGAACAAAAATCCGCGCCTCAAATCCCGCATAAGCTTTATTATCGGGCTGGTTTGCGGACAGGGCAAGGGTGCTGGTTTTACGCATAAGCTGGCAGATCTTGCGTTTAAAGAGCGTAAGCAGCTCGCAGCGGTTAATTACAGATATAAAATCGCGGGCAAAAGCGCGATGAGCTTTGGTTTTAAATTCCGCGCTGCAGACGGCAGCGAGGCGATAGACGATCGCAGTAGTAGCGCCTTTGCGTACTGGAGTTCGCGCGCTTTTACGCCTCTTGCGTGCAACGCCTGCACCGACGTTTTTGCCAAATGCGCCGACGTCGTGCTGATGGATGCGTGGCTGCAAAGCGAAATGAGCGAGTGGTGCGGCACATCGCTCGTAATTACGCGCGCAGCTCAGATCGACGCGCTGTTTTCGCAGCCTACGAAGCAGGCACGCGAGGAGATTTTTTGCGAGCGGATATCCGCAGCAGAGGTGCAGCGCTCGCAGAAAAGCCAAGTGGAGTGTAAAAACGAAATTTTCTATGGCGCGAAAAATCCGCTTAGGCGCTACATCTTGCGCCAGAAGCTTCAGATCCAGCGATATAGCGCTACGCATTTTGATTGTGATGATTTCATCGCTGCTAGGCTTAAAAAAATTGCCGCTGCGAATAAAGTGCTAGCGCTTTTGGCGCTACCAAAGATCGCGGCATATAAAATTTATAGGAAGTTTGCATGAAGATCGGGATTTTTACCCTGCCGCTAGTAAATAATTACGGCGGAATTTTACAAGCTTACGCGCTAAGCCGCGTGCTAGTGGGGCTAGGGCATGAGCCACGTCTCATAAACTTGCGCCTGCAAAGAAGTAAACTATCGATTGCGTATATTAAATTTTTAGTGGTATGCGCGCTTAAAAAGGAGCTTTGCGGCGCGAAATTTAATCCTTCTTACGAGCGCGATACTAGCGAGTTTGTATCGGAAAATATTCCTTTAACCGCGCCTGTTTGCACGCCTGCGGATTTAAAGGCGCTGTGCGAGAAAGAGCGCTTTGAAGCGGTGATTTTAGGAAGCGATCAGGTTTTTCGCCCTAGCTATTTTGCGGATTTTGCAGATTGCTTTAGCCTTGGATTTTTGCCGCCTAACTGCACGCGGATCGCCTATGCCGCAAGCTTCGGCGGAGATAGGTTCTATGGGTTTAAAAACCCCGCAGATTTAAAAGCTCACGCTGCAAATTTGGCTAAATTTAAAGCTATTTCTGTGCGCGAGCGCGATGGTGTAAAGCTTGCGCGCGAATGCTTTGGCGTAGATGCGCACTGGGTGCTAGATCCTACACTTTTAGCTAACAAAGAGATTTACGATAAATTTTTAAGCCATGCACCGCAGCGCAAGGGCTTTGCCTATATCCTAGATCCATCGCCTCGCTCAGAAGCGGCGATAGAGCTACTAAAGAAGCAAAGCGGACTAGAGATAGATGAGGTAAATGACCGTGGCAACCGCATCGGCATAAAAGCGTGGCTAAGCGCTATTGCGGGCGCGGAGTTTGTGCTAACCGACTCATTTCACGGCTGTGTATTTTCCATAATCTTTAATAAGCCGTTTTTTGTGCTCGTTAACGCTAGTCGCGGCGCGTCGCGCTTTAGCTCGCTTTTGGGCTTATTCGGGCTTGAAGATAGGGCTTTGCAAGATCCAAAAGACGCGCGCTTGGACGCTACTATCGATTGGGATGGCGTAAATGAGGCGTTGCGCCGTAAAAGAGAGGACTCGATGAAATTTTTAAAAACAAGTTTAGGCTCATAAAATGAAAATAGCTATGGTGATTTCTGCTTTAGGCAAGGGCGGTGCCGAGCGCGTGCTAAGCGTGCTGGCAAATTTTTTCTGCCGCGAGAATGAAGTCTGTGTGATAAAATTTGACGCAGATGAGCCGTTTTACGCGCTAGATCCTAAGATCGAGCTTATTAGCTTGGATTTAGGAGTAGGCGATTTAGGAATATTTGGCAATATAAAAAAGCGCTACGATAAAATTTTAGCCTTGCACAGGCTTCTAAAAAGTCGTAAATTTGACGTCGTAATCTCGTTTTTAGATAATACCAATGTCCTTACGCTTATCGCAAATCTTGGAGTTGGGCAGAAAATCATCGTCTCCGAACACACCAATCATCGTTTTTTAAAAAGTCCGATCTGGCGAGCGCTCAAGCGGATCTTTTATCCGAGGGCTGCAGGTCTTAGCGTGCTTAGTAAATTCGATCTGGATCATTACACATATGTGCAAAATCGAGTGATTATGCCTAATCCGATGTTTGAGATCAGCCATGCTAAAGACGCCCGCCCGCCTAAAGAAAATATCGTCCTAGCAGCCGGCCGGCTCAATGTCTATAAGGGCTTTGATGTCCTTCTTAAGGCACTTGCGCTTATAGATTTCAATCTTTTAAAAGAGTGGAAGGTGGTGATCGCAGGCGACGGAGAGGAGCGAAAGAGCCTTGAAAGCCTAGCTGCGAAGCTGCGCTTAAATGTGCAGTTCATAGGCTTTGTGCGCGATATCGAAAGCTTATATGAACGCGCTAAAATCGTAGTCGTAACTTCCAAGATGGAGGGCTTTTGCAATATTTTGATGGAGAGTATATTTTTCGGCACCGCTAGAATTTCTACAGATTGCATCGCAGGCCCTAGCGAACTTATAAGCGACGGCGTAGATGGGTTTTTGTGTCCGGTGGGCGATAGCGCAAGTATCGCTAAAAAGCTTGAAATTCTAATGAGCGACGAAAAGCTGCGCGAGCGGCTCGTACAAAATGCCTCCAAGCGCGAGGAGAGCTTTAAAATTGAAACGATCGGGCAACGCTGGTTGGATTTTATAGCCGCTACGATACACAGGGAGGAATAATGAGCAAAAATCCCCTAATCTCGGTCATCATCCCCGTTTATAATGTCAAAGAATTTCTGCGCGCTTGCGTGGAGTGCATTACGGCGCAGACCTATGCGAACTTAGAAATTTTGCTCGTAGATGATGGCTCAAATGATGGTAGCGAGGCGATTTGCGATGAATACGCTGCGCGCGATCCCCGTGTGCGTGTGTTGCATAGACTAAACGGCGGACAGGCTAGCGCGCGAAACGCTGCTTTGGATGTCGCTCGCGGGGAGTTTATCAGTTTCGTAGATAGCGACGATTTGATAAGTCTTGATTTGATTGAGACTCTTTTTCATCTTACGCAGAAATTTTGCACCAAAATCGCTATGTGCGGCTACACGGCATTTAGCGACGAGAGTGAAATAAATAATTTCAAGGCGGCTTTAAATTCTAAAGAAAATCAAAATTCTAAAGGGATTAGCGATCCAGGAGGAGCTGCAAATTTAAATACCTGCGCAGGCGAATACAAAATATCGCCGCAAGAGCTTTTTAGACGCAGCTGCACGCAGGATCCGTATTTTAGCACCGCGGTTTGGCGCGCGCTGTTTGCTCGCGAAATTTTCACTGCTTTGCGCTTTCCTACGGGGCAGATCTATGAGGATGTGGCGATATTTTTTGATATTTTTAACGCTTCTATTACGGCGTGCACGGATGAAATTTTATATTTTTACCGCGTAAGGGCGGGCTCGACCGTAAACTCATTCGCTCGCAGGCATCTAGCGGTCATCGCTGCGGTGCGCCGCTATACCGAGGCGATCGCTGCGAATTATCCGAGCTTGGCGCGTGAGGCTAATTTCACTCGCTGCGAGTCCGCGCTGAATACGGCGTTTTTAATTATCAAATCGAGCTTTAACGCTGCAGGCTTGGATGGAGATGCAACTTCTCCTTCCGAGGCTAATACGTGCAGCTTGGCAAACGAGGCGGATTTGCGCGGTGCTGATAGTTTATCTTGCGCATGCGGTAAAAATTCCGCATTTAAAAATTCCGTCGGGCAAAATTATATGCGGAATTCTAAGCAAAATTCTGCGTCGCAAAGAAAGATCGCAGATCCCCGCTCGCCTTTAAACGCCGCAGAAGCTGCGGATCAGATCCGCTCACTGCACGCTTTGGTGCGCGAGCGGCTGGATTTTGGATTTTTCGCAGCGTATGCAAGCCGCACGCAGACGCTGATGATGGTCTTATTTTACGCAAATCCCGCGCTTTTGCGGCTATTTTATAAAATTTATCGGAAGCTAAAATGAAAATTTTATTCGTCATCGCGGCTCTTAGAAACGGCGGCGCCGAGCGCGTGCTGCAGGTTTTGGCGAATCATTTTGTGCACGCAAACGACGTTAC
>CAJPSJ010000102.1 GCA_905373295.1 uncultured Campylobacter sp.
ACGCGGACGGCTTTGCAGCGCTTGCCGCGGTGGTGATTTTAGGCACGATATGCGCGTTTAGCTTTTATATGACGGGGCTAAAGATAATAGGCGCAAGCAGGGCGAGCATGATCGCGTGCATCGAGCCGGTGAGCGCGGCGGCGTTTGCCTATTTTTGGCTGGGGACGGAGTTCGTGTTTCTTGATTTTGCGGGCTTTACGCTCATTATCTCGTGCATATTTTTGCTGGCTAAAGATAGGAAAAAGGCGTAAATTTGGAGGAGAGATGATCTATTTGGCGCAGACCGATACGACGGCGGGATTTTTGAGTAAGGATTTTCGCGAGATAAACGCGCTCAAACGCCGCCCGCTTGACAAACCCTGCCTTATAACGACGGCGAAATTTAGCGAGCTAAAAAATCTCGCTCGCGTACCCGCTAAATTTAAAAATTTAGTGCGCCGCGCGAGAAAAACGACCTTTTTATACCCGAACGACACCGCCGTGCGCGTCGTAAAAGATTGTGCCCACGAGGAATTTCTGCGCAAATTTGACTGGCTCTACTCTAGCAGCGCAAATTTAAACGGACAAAACTTCGACGAAGCCTGGGCAAAAGCGGCGGCGGACGAGGTCGTGGATCAAAATTTCAGCCAAAACGCAAGCTCGAAAATTTATAAAATTTCAAAAACTAAAATTTTGCGGATTAGATAGAGCTGCCGATTAAAATTTACGCGTGCTAGGAGCGCTCAAAAAAGAGGCACAGCGGGAAGTAACTTTACAAATTTAAACGACTTTGCAAATTTAAAACCGGATACCTCATTTCGACTACTTTGTCCTCTGCACAATTTAAAACGACCTTCTAAATTTAAAATGGCTCTGTAAATTTAGCCGAGCCGTGAAATCCCGCCTCAGATAAACCGCGCAAATACCATCTGAAATTTTAAAAAATCACGAAAAGATCACGGCAAACTCGTAGAAAAATTATATAAAAAGCCGCAAATCCCCACTGCTTTCAAGCAGTAGAATTCCTGCCGTTCTCAAAAACGCAAAATTTCACTACTGGTAGCTTTTGGATGAAATTTTATCGCCCAAATATTCTCGATCAAAATTCCGACCTGGACGAGCTAAGATTATCGCTATAAATTCTCGCATCCCGAGCATTTTTGATTAAAATTTTAGAGATCGGGCATTACCGCTGGTTTTTATCCGAGCCTCTATGCGCCGTTTTGATCGAAGCTCCACCGACGCCGCTTCTGCTTCTGATTAAAATTTGATCTTTAAAAAAAGCTCATCTGACGCCGTTAAAATCAAAATTTTCGCCGCCGCGCAGTGTGTCAAGCCAAACGCTGCAAATTTTAAAATTTAAACCGCTTCTCGCCGCGCGGCACCGATAAATTCCAACCGACAAACTCCGCTAGCCAGTCCATCATTCCCGTATAAAACATAAATTTTCATGAATTTAACGCCGTCGTTCTTGCTTTATATTAAAATTTCGCTAAAATTACCGCATTAAATTTGAAGCGCAAACGGCTTAGCTTAAACCGCTTGCGGGCAAATTAAATCCATTCAAGGAGCTTTTATGAGCGGTGTTGCGTTAATCATCTGCTTCGCCATAGCGGTCGTCGTGATGATTTTTTTGATCTCCAAAGCAGGCGTTCACCCGTTTTTGGCGCTAATGCTTATCTCCCTGGCGCTCGCGATCGTCGCGGGCATACCGCTAGCCAAGATCCCCGCGATTATCGGCGACGGATTCAGCGGCACGTTTAAGAGTATCGGTATCGTCATAATCTTCGGCGCGCTCATCGGCACCGTGCTCGAAAAGACCGGCGCGGCGCTCAAACTCGCCGATATGGTCGTAAACGTAGTCGGGCAAAAGCGCCCCGAGCTTGCGATGCTCATAATGGGCTGGATCGTGGGCATCCCCGTATTTTGCGATAGCGGCTTCGTCGTTTTAAATCCGATCCGAGAAGCGATCAGTAAAAAAATCGGCGAAAATCCGGTCGCTCTGGCAGTAGCGCTCTCGGGCGGACTTTATGCCTCGCACGTATTCATCCCGCCGACTCCTGGACCGATCGCCGCAGCAGGCGCCGTAGGTCTAGGCGGCAATCTACTGCTCGTAATCGCAATGGGCGCGGTGGTATCCTTGCCGGTGCTGATCGCTACATACTTTTTTTCTAAAAAGGTCGCCAAAAGCGTGCATATAAGCGAGGCCGAAGCTAATGAAGTCATCGCAAAAAGCTACGACGATCTGCTTAAACAATACGGCAAATTGCCGGGTGGATTTTTGAGCTTAGCCCCTATTTTGATACCGATCCTATTTATGGCGCTGGGCTCCGTCGCCAAGATCCTAAAAGTAGGCGGGTTTGCGGGCGAAATTTCGCAATTTTTAGGAAATCCTATCATCGCGCTAGCCTTGGGCGTAGTTTTTGCGGTATTTTTGCTCGTGCAAACCGGCAAACTAGGCGAATTTGACGAGATCACAAACGAATCCTTAAAGATCGTAGGTCCGATCCTCTTTATAACCGCAGCGGGCGGAGTGCTAGGCAAGGTGATCACCGACGCCGGCTTCGTAACCTACATCAAGGACAATGCGACCGCGATTAAAGCCGCTGGGATTTTCTTCCCATTCTTAATCTCAGCCGTCCTAAAAACTGCGCAAGGAAGCTCCACCGTTGCGATCATCACTACAGCTTCGATTATGGGCGCATTTAACGTGGACGGCTCACTGATGCAAGTACTGGGCTTCACCTCGGAAATGTCCGGCGCGCTTGTGGTAATGGCGATCGCAGCGGGTGCGATGACCGTTTCGCACGCTAATGACAGCTACTTCTGGGTCGTTACGAATTTCAGCAAGATGAACCCGCAGCAAGGCTACCGCACACAGACCATGCTAACCCTAATTATGGGCATTACGGGCATGATCAGCGTTTGGGTTTTGTCGCTGTTTTTGATCTAGGCTAGCTTATTCTAGCCGCTACCGCGCTAAATCAGTGCGGAGCGCTACGGGCATCTACCAGCGGCTAGCTACATAAAATTCTTTAAATTTACGTAGCTAGCCCGCGTCGCGCAAATGCTCTAAGGCATTAAAATTTCGCTTAACGGAGTTTTAAATTTACACACAAAGCCTCAAGGAGCGAAATTTTAAAATTCTATCGCTACGGAATTTTAAAATTTAGCCGAAATTCTGTGGCTTACAGAATTTTAAAATTCCACGACATGAAATTTTGAAATTTGCCCCACAAATTTGGCGACGAGATTTTAAAATTCTACTCTTGCTTTAGTCTTGTCATCGTAAATTTAGCCTACGCGCTGTAAAATTCCAAAATTTTAAAATACCAGCTAAAGGAAAAATATGAAAGTTTTAGTCGCGATCGACTCGTTTAAGGGCTCGCTTAGCTCGCTTGAGGCGGGTAACGCCGTAAAATCAGGCATCGAAAAGCTAGGCTGCGAGGTGCTCGTCAAACCTATCGCAGATGGCGGCGAAGGAAGCGTTGAAGCCCTTGCCGACGCGCTAAAAGCTAGGTTTATGGACGTCATCGTAACAAATCCGTTAGGCGAAAAAACACCCGCGCGCTACGCCTTAAAAGGCGAGCTAGGCATCTTAGAAATGGCGTCCGCATCGGGTCTGCCGCTCATCGAAAAATCGCGCCGTAACCCGCTAAAAACGAGCACTTATGGCTTTGGCGAGATGATAGCGCATGCGATCGCGCACGGCGCGCGAAAGTTTATCATAGGCATCGGCGGAAGTGCTACAAATGACGCAGGTATGGGTATGCTGCGCGCGCTCGGTTTTAAATTTAAAGATGCAAATGGCGCAGAGCTTGCGGGAGCGGGCGAGGATCTGATTAAACTCGCCACGATAGATTGCACTTCGGTGCTGCCGCATCTTAAAGAGTGCGAGTTTCTCATCGCCTGCGACGTGGATAATCCGCTTTTTGGCGAAAACGGCGCGGCATATATTTACGCTCCGCAAAAAGGCGCGGATGCAGCGATGGTAAAGCAGCTCGATGCAGGGCTTATAAATTTTGCAAGCGTCGTAAGTAAGCATCTCGGACGCGAGCTTTGGAATAGCCCCGGAGCAGGAGCTGCCGGCGGGCTAGGCTTTGGCTTCGTGAGCTTTCTAAACGCGACGCTTAAGCCAGGCATCGACATCATCACCGAAGAGATCGGGCTAGATCGCGATATGAAAGACGCCGAGCTCGTCATCACAGGCGAAGGAAGGCTCGATTTTCAAAGCTCGATGGGCAAAACTCCCTGTGGCGTCGCGAAGATCGCCGCTTCCTACGGCGTGCCCGTAATCGCGCTGGCAGGCGGTATCTCGCCCTGTGCCGGCGGCTGTAATGAGCGAGGCATAGGCGCATTTTTTTGCATCCTAAATGAACCGATGAGCCTTGAGCACGCGATGGAAAAAGAGATCGCGACACAAAATTTAGCCCGCGTCGCCGAACAAGCGGTGAGATTATTTCTGCTCGGACGCGGCGCTAAATAGGGATTTTGGATCAAAATTTTAAGGCGCGGACGTTAAAGCTTGCAGCGGGTACGGCGCATACGGGTAGGGATACGGCGCGGCGACGGCTCGCAACAGACAAGCACGACAAAGTGCGGCAGGAGGCGAGCATGGCAAAGAAGCTAAATTTTATGCAGGATGGATTTGCGTGCTTTAAAGGCACGGCGCGATCTTGACGCATATGCGGTGACGCGCAGCTTACAAGGCATAAAAAATATACGCGAAGAAGCAGGCGAGAGCCACAACGATGGACGTTGGTAAAACGGCGGCTTGCGGCAAGGATATGGGCTATGACGTGCATGCGCGGCAAGCAAATACTGCGCGCAGCTTACGACGGGCGGCAGAATTTCATCCGCCGCAGACCGCGGTAAGTGGATAAATTTTGCATTAAAACGTAGCTTTGCTGAAATTCTAGCGCGTTTGAAAATACGGAGCGATAGGACAGGAGGTAAGACAGCGGACGGCTCGGCGGTGAAATAGCGGCGTGAAATTTTCGGCGCAAAATTTCACTTTACTACGCGAGCATATACGCTAGGAATTATTTAAAATCCATTTTTTAATCAAGCAGCTCGTGGACCCTCGCAATACATACCTCAAGGCGTGATTGAAACAGATGGAATTTTAAAATTTGACCGCTGTATTCGCAGTCTATGGAATTTGCAACGTAAATTTAAAAGTAGCGATCCGCCCTATGAAATTCCGTTTAAATTTTAGCCCGCGATATGTTCATTTTGAGGTAAGAAGGGCTGCTCAATTGCAAAATCGCGCTTCTTGCAAAAATGGCGGCGGCGCATTACTCCGCTCGCTCGCAAAGCCTGCCAGCCTTCCGATGACGCTTTGATGAGGAGCGGGCCGTGTCTGCGCAAATTTTGTATTACTAAGATCGCGGATTTGCTTATCGCTAAATTTAGTGCATATGCGGTCGCCGTACGCCACTATGGTAAGAGTGGGTTTGCATTAATTTTGCTCCGATCGCGCTGTGTTTTGCGATAAAAATTTATAAAATTTTATTTTTGGTCGGCGCCGCAAAATTTTATAAAGCTCCATTTTAAAATTTGCGGCACGGGCACGTACTGACCATGTTCAAGCTAAAATCAAATCTCAAAATTCTAAGCGGCGAATGCAGAAAACCCTCGCGTCTAGCGTATCTGCGGCGGCGGTACGGGCACGCTAAATTTATCGCTTTTGGGACGTAAAAGACGCGCAGGCGCGGGCAAAATTTATTGATTTTAGAGTTTAAAGCATCGAATTCGCGAGTCTAGGCTAAATTTCAAAATTTAAAGCGCGCAACGCTTCGGGCGCATCCGCGCGACTGCAAGCGCTCATAAAATTCGCCCGAAGCAAGGTTGTAAAACCGCGGGCGGGCGCAAAATTTATCGCCGCAAAAATCAAAACCGCGAAAGCAAAAAGGCTCCGCGAGCATTCGCTGCCGCACCCGCCCAAGCAAATTAAAATTGCATGATCCACCTAGCCGGCATACGTGAAGGGCGCTGCTGCGGGCATTTGCACTTAAATCCGGTGTGATCGCAATGCGATTTAAAACCGCGCCTGCTTAAATTCGTGCCGTTTCGGTTCGCTCGCAATCACATCTCGCCGCAGTAGCGCTTTAAATTTGCGCCGCCGCGATTTGTGTGCATTCAATCGCTACGGCAAGGGTACAATTTCAAAATCTAGGTCCATACGCACCGATTTGCCCGCCAAAATCGCTCGGATCGAATTTATACTACCGCAATCCGCGCAGATTAAAGCGTCGCCGCTTAAAAGCGCAAAATTTACCTCTCAAACGGTGGCGCGAAATTTCAATAAAATTTCATCTCTTAATTCGGCGCGCGATTTATAAAATTTCGCCCTCGTCACGCTCCGAAATCTGCGGCTTAGGCAGCGCCAGGCTCTTTGCGGTTTTGCTAAAAAGTATCAGATCCTCGGTGCTTTGCACGCTCCACGGCAGGCGCGAGAGCGCGAATTTGAAAATTTCAAAGCAGGAAACGGCGTCGCTAAATGCGCGGTGGTGGACGTTTTGCACGCCTAAAAGCTCTTTTAGCGAGCCAAGGCCGTATCTTTGCGCCTCGATCGTGCGGCGCGCGAGCTCGACGGTGCAGAGCCTGCGATTTAAAAGCATCCCGAAGCCGCATTTTTGCAGGCTTGCGTCGATGAAGCCGTAGTCAAATTTGACGTTGTGCGCCACAAAAACGCTATCGCCTAAAAACAGTCTAAACCGCTCCAGCACGCTAGCTAGCGGCGGCGCGCCCATAAGATCGTCCGCGCAGATCCCGGTAAGCTCCGTGATATTTTCGGGCACGACGGGCGCGTAAACGAAGCTCTCGAAGCGGTCCAGCTCCTGCGTGCCGCGCGTTTTTATCGCGCCGATTTCGATGATCTGGCCGCTTGAGAGCCCGCCGTTCGTCTCTATATCTACGAAGCAAAAAATTTCATCCGAAATATCCGTCTCGCGGGTTTTGAGCGTGATTTTGCCGTTGTCGAGTTTTATTATCTCTATGCCCAGCGCCCGCCACATCGAGAGGTCTTTTGGCTCGAAAAGCTCGGTAATCTCGGCAATGTCGCTTGCTTTTGA
>CAJPSJ010000103.1 GCA_905373295.1 uncultured Campylobacter sp.
ATCGTCGTTTTGACGGCATCTTGCAGCGTCGCGCCCGCTTCTTTTAGGATCGCGGCGAGATTTTGCAAAACCTGCCTTGCCTGCGCCTCCACGCCGCCCGCGACGAACTCGCCGTCCGGCTTAAGCGCGATCTGCCCCGAGGTAAAGATGAGTCCGTCCGTCTTGATCGCCTGAGAGTACGGCCCGATGGCCTGCGCCGCATCGGGAGTCGAGATGATTTGCATAGTAAATCCTTTGTGAAAAATTTCGCCCATTTTATCGCAAAATATTTTAGCATTGCTTTAGGCGGCGGAATTTCGCGAGCGGGCGGGCGTGGATGCGGCTGGTACGATGAAATTTAATTGACGCGAGAGGTTGCTAAATTTTGTTAGTATAAGCACAGCGGTGCAGTTATTATCGTGCAAATATAGAGAGCAATATGGCAGGGGCGGCTAGCGAAAAATAGCGAGCCGTGGCGGCGAAACGGCAAATTTAAAAGAGCTAACGGGCGCAACAAAACAGAGTGTGAAAGTGCGGCCAAATTTAATATATACGGGCACGGCGGCGAATCTGCACAGCAAATGGTTAAACTGTCTGCACGAGCGCAGGGCGAGTAAAACGGCTCGCTAACGGTGGCGTGTATTTTAAAAAGCGAGTAAGCGGGAAAGAGGCGTGCACGACAGTGCCCGATTAAATTTCATCAATGTGAGCACGATAACGTCGAGCGCTCGGCAATACGACGACTCATCGGCGGCACCGAATGAATGCATGGTGATACGATGAAATAGATACGGGTGGTGCGGTGGAATTTAACTGGCGCGAATGGGCGAAATTTCACTGAAGTCGTTACGGCAGTAAATTAAATTCCTTGCAGTAGCAAGATCATCAATGTCTCGACCGGCAAAATCAAACCGCCCATGGTAGTGATACGGGCGGCGGGGCGGTAAAAGCAGCGCCAAAATCGCTACCATCGCAGCAGAAAGAACAGCGCCGTCATAAAAAAATCAGTGCGACACCGCGCAACGCAATTAAAATCCTCGTAGTAGCAAGCGCGGCAACGAAGTTGTCGATGTAGCGGAGCAAAATCAGCGATATCGAAAAAATAAAATCAAAGACCTCGCAGCAAGCGAAGCCTTCGACACAACGGCAACAAAACCAACATTGCAGCAGCGGAAAATTAGCGTAGTCGCGACAAGATCAGCGCGAAGCTACGATATAATCGACGCTGCAGTAGTAAATTGGCAGTGTCGCAGTAAATTTGGTGCGACACTGCGGCAAGATGGCACCGCAGCAGTGAAATCGACACTGTCGCGGCAGCAAGATCAGCGTCATTGCGGCAAATCAGCGAGAGCTCATAAAATTTTACGTGAAATTTTATACGAAATCCTGTATAAAATTCTATGATTTTGGCTTGAGATTGGTCTGCGATCGGTCTTCAACCAATCTGTAATCAACTTGCAATCAGTCCGTAAAGTAGCTTTAAAATCGTAGCGGCAACGACTAACAGAAGCATCTTGCGCACGAATTTTACATCGCATCGCATCACTAAGCTTGAGCCTGCGAAGCTACCCGCGATCTGTCCGACCGCCATCACCGCTCCGACGAGCCATAAAATTTGCCCACCGATGATAAAAACGCCCAAAGAGACGATATTTGAGGTGAAATTTAAAACCTTCGTGTGCGCGACCGCCTTTTTCATATAAAGCCCTAAAATTCCTACGAGCGCAAACGTCCAAAACGAGCCCGTACCCGGGCCGAAAAATCCGTCGTAAAACCCTAAAACAAGCCCGAAAATCGCGTAAAAGCTATTTTTTGACATCTTAGCTCTTGCGGGCGCTTCGCCTAGGTTCGGCGAAAAAATCATATAAAAGAAAAGCGCCAGCAGCAGGATCGGAATGAGATAGTTTAGGAATTTCGCATCGATTAGGAGCAGGACATAAGCGCCGACGAGCCCGCCTACGAACGTAAAAATCACGCCGCGCAGGATCTCCGCCGCATCGACGTAGCCCTTGCGGATGAAATTTAAAGCGGCGGTGAAGCTTCCGAAGCTACCTTGAAATCTATTCGTGGCGATCGCTACATGCGGCGGAACGCCCACGGCAAGCAGCGCAGGCAGCGAAATCAACCCGCCGCCGCCCGCGATCGAGTCGATAAATCCGCCGAAAAACGCCGCTGCAAAAAGCACCGCAAACTGCCAAAGCTCAAGCTCCATTTTTGTCCTTTTTAATTTCCAATATTTTACAAAAGGTGAATTTAAAATTTAACCGCCATACATCACAATGGCAAATCGTGTGCTATAATAGCAAAAATAAGGATAAAAAATGAATAATAGTCTCAAAAAAATCATTGATCTAATTTTAAAAATTTTCATCATAAGCGTATCTATTTTAGGGGCAATCATCATATTAATAATAGCATTGGTTATGGCAGCAATTTATTTAAAGCCGTATAGTGATTTTTGGAACGTAAAGAGCAATAATTTTGAAGAATTAAATATTTTAACGGACAATGCGGATATGAATGGATTACTTTTGTATCGTAGAAAAATTTAACCAAATGCCGCAGATAGTATAGATGAAATCTGCTATGTCCATTACGTAAAGTTAAATTCTACCAACGGCATAGCAGAAAAGAAACTCATTGAAAACGGCTACAAACCATCTGATAAATCCAATTGCGTCGCCCAAGATAATAATCTGACAGAACTAACAAAGATCACATTTGCAGCACCGTTTTTTCATTATCTAGGTTATAGTGATGCATTCGATAAAATATATTTGGTTTATGGCTCAACAGCTCACTTAGATGTATCGACCATAAGCGCGAAAAATGGACAGATCTGGCAAAAGCAAGGACACGAAATTATTATCTATCCTGGGAAAATATAATTCAAAAGAATAGACTGTTTTCCGAATGCTTCGGTCCACTTGGTATGTGTAATTAAAACTGAAATCAATCGGCCAGTAAAGGTAAAATTTTATCTATCTCGCCGCTCTGTCCGAGGCGGTACAGCGCGAAGTCGTATTTGATTGGGTCGCTCGGATCGAAGCGTCTTAAGCTTTGCGTAAGCTGTAAAACCGCCTCGAAATCGTAACTCTTGCGATCGATCAGCTCAAGCTTAAGCGAAACTTTGTGCGTGTGGGTATCGAGCGGGATGAGGAGGCGCGATTTTTCGATCTTTTTGTACAGCCCCAGATCGATGTCGCTGTCGCGCACCGCCCAGCGCAGGAAAAGATTGTAGCGCTTATACGGCGACGTGGGCTTTTGCGCAAAGCCTCGACCGAAAAAAAACTCATATCCCGGGCTGCGGTAGGGATTTAATCTGTAAATCTCGCCGATTAAAAAATTTATCCCATCCTCGATCCGTCCGCTTTTTTGCATGCCGTAAAGCACGCTATCTTCGATGCTAAGGCTGTTTTTAAGCCGCTTTAAAGTTATAAAAATTTCAGCGACGTCGCGCGGGCTTTGAAATCTATATTTTTTGCCCGCAAGCTCCGCACCAATGCGCTCATCGCTCGCGTCCAAAAGTGAAAAATCAAGCGAGCGGAGGAATTTTAAAATTTGAGCCGCGCTCCCGTAAGCAAACAGCGCGCAGATGAGCGCCGCAACGTCGTTTCGATGTCCCTTTGCGACCTGCAGCGGATCCGGCGCGCCGAAAAGATCCGCGTCGCAATTTTTCAAATCGGCGTAATAATCTAAAATTTGCTTTAAGCTTTTCATTTTACGTAGTAGCTCATCGTCGTAGCGCCGAATTTTCGCGATTTAAGCAGCGCAAAATCGCCGATTTTAAGCGGCAACCCAAGCTCGCTCATATGCTCGATTACGATTAGCAGCTCACACTGCGCGGAGCCTAGGCGTGCTATCAGCGCCAACACGCGCTCGTAAATCTCATCAAAGCCCTGCCTGATCGCAAACGGCGGATCTAGATAGACAAACACTCTGCGCGCGGGATCGGAGACGGAATTTTCTCTAGAATTTGCGGTATGTCTTTCGCTTAAATTTACGGCAGAGCGTCCGTTTATATTCGCCTGCAGTTCGCGCAAAATTTCAGGCAGTCGCTCGAAGCAATCGCCCAAAATCGCATTTGCACTGAGCCCAAAAAGCTCGAAATTTTTCCGCATGATCTTATGCGCGGCAGCGTCCTTTTCGATCGCATAAACGTTTTTTGCGCCGTTGCTTAGCGCCTCAAGCGCCATCGCGCCGCTACCGCCGAAGCACTCGATAAACGCCGTGCCGCGCAACTCCGCCCGCCACGTATCGAAAAAGGAGCCTTTTACGATGCTTTTCGTGCTGCGCGTGCTCGAAAGTGCGGGCAGAGCGAGCTTTTTGCCCTTATAAATGCCGCTTGAAATTTGCGTAAAGAGCGTGCCGCCGGATTTGGAAAATTTAGCCATTTTGCCTTCTTAAAATTTCGATGATTCTTGCCTTAAACTCATCAAATAGCGCGCAAATTTCAACTTCCGCCGCGTCGTATCCACTAAGATCTACCCGTAGCGAGCTTTGAAAATCCTCTAGCTTCGATAACAACATCTGCTTGGAAAACGGCAGCGCCAAATCTCCGTCCTCGCCGATTAAAAATAGCGGTTTTGCCGAGCTTTGCGGCTCATCGCTTATCACAAAGTCGCAATCCTGCGCACTTGCGGCATGATCTTTTAAAAACAATTCCAGTGTCTTTTGCAAAATTTCGCAGTCGCAATCGATAAAAGCTTTCATCAAAGCCCCTTTTTAAATTTTATCATCTTGAACTTCTCACCAAACTCCGCGCGCAGGTGATTAAACTGCAAAAGCGCGTTACGATAGCCTCTCTCGCCGCTTTTTTGCATAAAAAGCTCTAAAAGCTCAGCTGCGCCGAAGTCCATCAAAGCCGCGATCTGTCTTTTAAAATCCGCCGTCACGGCGCCCGCGTCCTCAAACGCCGCGCGTAAAATTTCAAAATTTACGTCGTAGGTAAGATCGCTCTTGCCGTAAAAATCGCTTAAGTTTTGCACTTCAAAGAAGCTAAAAACCTCGTGGTTTCGGTAAATACGCAGGCTAAAATCGCCGCTAGCGCCCATCTGTCCGTAATCAAAGGCTATGAAATAAAACCGCTGCGCGCTAGCGCAAATTTCACGCGCAAAGAGAAAGTATCCGACCGGGATTTCGCCGCGCGAGATGCCGAATCTGCGCGCGAGGGTCAAAATTTCACGTCCTTTTATGGGGGCAAATTTTGCCGCACCGCTTTCGATAAAAAGCAGATTTTCGCCGTCCACCGCCTCGCATTTAAAGGTGTCGAAAAGCTCGTTCGCCACAAAGATCGCATCTTTAAATTTCGCCTCGTGCGCGCTTGTAAAATGCTTTAGCGCAATTTCGTCGCCGAAGCTCTCCGCGAAGCTCGCCCGCTGTAGCTCGCGCAGGCGCTCGTGCGGCTCGATGATCGTAAAGCTAAATTTATCAAGCGCCGCCGCACCGCCCAGCGTGAAGATAGCCTGCGCGATGTCGCAAAGCAGCCGCCCGTCGTGCGAGCCGATCTCTACGATAGCGATTTTAGCGCTATCGTGCGACTTTTTTGCAGGCGCAGCGTCTAAATTTAACTCGCTCGCCGCAAGGTTTTGCCGCGATGCAGTTGGGCTAGGCACTGCGTCTAAGCTTGACTCTTGCGTCGCGCAAAAATCCGCGCTTAAGCGTAAAATTTCGCGCGCGATGCAAATACCAAAGAAGCTTCCTACGCTCACAGCAGTGTAAAAATCACCGCTCTTGCCGATTTTAGCGGTATTTGCGTAGTAGCTCTCGTTAAGCCAGCCCTCGAAAAAATCGCTAAATTTCACGCTCGCACTATCTCATCCAAGCTCTTGCGCAGGCGCGCGAAGCCCTCTTTGATCTCCGGTTTTTTGATATTTAGCGCAGGCAAAAATCTAAGGGTGCGCTTGCCGGATTTTAGGATCAAAAGTCCGTTTTGCAGGGCCTTGTTAAAGATCTCGCCCAGATTTTTTTCATCGCGCAGCACGAGACCTTGCATCAGACCAAGCCCCACGCGCTTTTCGATCAGGCTAGGATAGTCTGCGGCGAGCCCGTCTAGTTTTTTGATAAATCTTTTTATAGTCTTATCAAGCTTACCGCTCGCTTTTAAAAACTCTAGCTGCGAAAGCACCGCAAGCGCCGTAGAGGTCGCCAAAAAGTTACCGCCGAAGGTGCTGCCGTGCTCGCCCGGAGCGAAAATGTTTTGCTGCGCCACGCACGCGCCGATCGGCACGCCGCCCGCAAGCCCTTTGGCAAAGGTGATGATGTCGGGGCGGATATCGTAAATTTGCGACGTCGCAAACTCGCCCGTGCGATATACGCCGCACTGCACCTCGTCGGTGATCAAAAGCAGCTTTTTCTCTTTCAAAACCGCCGCCAGTCTTTGCACGCTCGCCCTATCCAGAGGCTTGATACCGCCCTCGCCCTGAACGAGCTCGATCATCACGGCGACGCTATTTTCATCGATATGCGCGATGATATCCTCGATATCGTCGAAAAATTTAAACCCGGGCATATAAGGCGCAAAAATTTCGGGATGAAATTTCTCCTGCCCCGTAGCTTGCAACGTCGCTAGCGTGCGGCCGTGAAAAGAATTTCGCAGAGTTAGAATTTCAAATTTTTTATTAGGAAAATTTACGGTGCCGTATTTGCGCGCCATTTTGATCGCCGCTTCGTTCGCCTCCGCGCCAGAGTTACAAAACACGGCGTAGCTGCGATACCCCAAAAGCTCGCTAATCTTTTGAGCCAGGGCTTCTTGAGGTAGAATTCTATAGATATTCGAGCCGTGGATGATCTGCGCGGCTTGCGTGCCGATCGCTTCCAGCACGATTTCATTTGCGTGCCCCAGGCAGTTTACGCCGATGCCCGCGCCGAAATCCACGTAATCCTTGCCCGCTTCATCATAGACTATCGAGCCCTCGCCTCTTACTAGCGCCACGTTTACGCGCGCGAAATTATCCATCAAATAGTTCATTTTTTATACTCCACTTTAGGCAGATGCCAAGATTTGTAATAAGCCACCAAGCGAAACGCAACCCCCAAAACCAGCAAAATAATCACCGAAAAGGCGCCGCTAAGC
>CAJPSJ010000104.1 GCA_905373295.1 uncultured Campylobacter sp.
ATTAAATGTAGTTGTTTTATCTCCTGCTCCGTAAGCAGTGCCGATAGCGGTAAAAAGCGCGGAGTAAGCGCTGCGGCTTAGCGCCGAGCCGTCGCAAAGCAGATACCCTTCAGGAGCGCTGCTGCGGCGCTTGCGATGATGGTGCCGGCAGGAGCGGCATTTTTAATCTGCTCTAAAACTTCGGCTTTTAAAGCAAATTTATCATCGCATTGCGTTTTGGTATAGACGTCTAGGGCATTTGCCTTCGCAGATAGTAGGTTTTGTGTCCAATTTCTAGTGGCAAGCACGACATTGTTATCGACTTTTAGCGTAACACTGCCCGCATTATCTACCTGCATGATAAATTTGATCGTGATATCCTTTGCGCTACCTTCTGCGAGCTTGGGTTTATAGGTGCGCGGAAGTTTGGCTACCGCAAAAAGCTCATCATTTGCGGTATAAATTCCTGCTTTATTGATATAAAATCCTCCGACGTCCGCGTTTATTATGCCCTCGGCGATTAGCTGATGCGGATCGGCTCCATCTACTATCAGGCTATTTATGCTAAAGCTGTGTTTTACACCCTCAAGGCGCGTGATGCTTTGATTAAGATCGCCTTCATCGTCGCTTACGCTCATCTTACTTAAGGCGATCTGCGTTTTATTAGCAGCCGCTTTTAACAGTAGATCGATACCCTTGTTAGTTAAAATACTAAAGTATTCTTGCATCTAGTTTTACCTCCATTGTTTCGTCGAATTTAAACGTGAGCGCGCAATACTTCTTAGAAGAAACCTCTAGATTTTCTACCGCAAGCGGATATACGCTCACGCTCTCGCCGCTTAAGCTTGCGCTTGCAGCTTTGATCTGTGCGACGCTAGCTAGCGCTATGCTCGCTCCGTCGTAAACCGAGCGGACGTTTTTATAAGCGTTTACGATCTTATCGCTTTTAGCTAGAGTCTTAAAATCTATGCCTTTGTTGCTTGCTTCAAATTCGAGTTTAAAATGATACGGCTCGCCGCCGTATTCGTGCCATTCTTTAAGAGCGGTGTCCGAATACAAAGACTTAAGAGCTTTTACAAGCGCTATAAAGGTTCCCTCGTCAAAATATGTTTTTATTGGTTCTTTCAAGAGTTCTTTGGTTTCGTCTAGGCTCGTACTTTTTGGCTCTATATCAAAGGTATATGCCAAAAATGCACGGTTAAAGTCGTTTTGATCATAAAAAAATCGCTCGTCAAATTTGAGCCACTCCCGCATCTTTTCACCCAAAACCTCATCGACTCTAAAAAGTATGTCGTCATAAGTGCGTAGATCTATCATCAGTTTGCCTTTGAAATTTGTAGGTTTTGTAGTATCAAGATACTATCTCGATCTATGTTTGGAATTTGGCTTTTGACCTCTACGGCTTTTGTATTTTCATCGAATGCTATCTCTATGATCTTCGAAAAATGTGGCGTAAAGCCGATTTCTAGCGAGCCAAAATACTCTTTTAGCCTAGCTGTCGCATTTTTTAGAACTTCAGAGAACATAAAATCTTGCAGAAGTTTGATTTCGATGACTAAATCTACTTTTATTTGCGTTACTTCTTTTATCCTCACATCATCGGTTAACGGGATGCGCCCGTCAAGAGCCTCTTTGATTTTCAAAGTTGCCGTTGTCTCGTCAAATTTAGATAGATAGACGATCTGCACCACTCCGGCGCGTAGCTGATAAACGCTTGCTTTTGTGATACCTTCAACGCTTAAGATATAAAAAAGATAGCTTTTTGCACTTCCAGCGGTGCTGAATCGATGCATCGAGAGTAAAAAGCGCGCTCTAAGCTCATCGTCGCTTTCGCGAGCTTTAAATCCACTGAATGGGCTTATCATTTTTATGTCGGTTACGTAGATGTTCGGGATCTCAAGCGTCGTAGTTTCATAGCTTTCTTTAAAATACTCTTCAGCTTCAATTTTAAGGACTTTTGTATCGGCTATATTTGCGTCTTCGAGCAGATACGCAAAATGCCCAGCACCGTCGGTAAATTTCGTCCCTTTTGGCAGATACGTAGCCGAGCTTACGCTCACTTCGACCTGTGCGATCGGCTTTACCTCATCGTTTCTTTTTATGCCGACAAGTGCGACGAGCTCGTCTAGATATTCTCCGGAGCTAAAATTTAGATAGTTGTTTGCGATTTTTATATTTATGAGTTCAAAAAAGTGGTTTAGCCGATATAAAAAAATATCGATAAGCGTCATATAATCATCACCAACAAGCGGGATATAGTCAAGCTTGCCGCTTTTAACCTTAAATTCATTGATGATATTTTGACGTTCGGCATCGATATCTAAAGGTTTTATAAAATTTGGCACTTTCATAAACTTACCCTTATTTCGTCTTTTAGCTCGCTATCTTTTACTTTATACGTTACTTTTGTTTCGAGCTTGCCGTTTTCATCGGGAGTTATATCGATGCCGATTTCTTGCGCGCGCGGCTCGCAAGTTTCTATTTGGCTTTTTAAATCTCTTTTATAGGCTAAAATTTCGCTTAGGCTCATTTGCTTGTCGATGTATCTGTCAAGTCCGAACGTAGGACACAGTGTTTTGGTAAATTTAGAAGTTTTCATGATACGAGATATATTTTCGTCTATTGAGATTTGATACATTTTCAACCTTTTGGCCGTATCATATCAAAGGCGTTTAGGTATTTTATACAAGGGATTTTAGCGTGGCAAAGATGTCCCGCCGTCGGTATCGTTATGCGTGTGCCCGGTTAGATCCCCGCGTGCATCGGTGATATTTCCGCTCAACTGGATATCGCCATTTATTTTTACATTACCCTTTATTTCAAATGTTCCACTGCCACCACCCGCGCCAGTAGTGCTTATCGCGCCTTGTATCGTTGTATTGCCTTGCAACAAAATAGACGGGCTTTTGATGGTCGTGCTTTGGGACGAGATATTTGCATTTTTCGTAGTGATATTCACTTGGCTTGAGGTTAGTATATTTATGGTTTTTGCGTTTAAAATTTCAAGAGTTGAACTAGCGCTATCGTAGCTGATTATGGTTCCATCCTCGTATTCGGTCACTTCTTTGGTTTGGCTTACGCCGCTCGGCTCCTTACATCCCTTATTAAAAATGGCTCCTTGGGCATATTTTATACCTCCGTTCGCCAGTTCGCAAACGATCGCCTGCTCGCCTATGCGCGGCGGTGAAAATGAGCGTTTAAAGGAGTTTGCTTGCTGCTTATATGGAATAAGTTTCGTGACGACACCGAGGTAATTTACCCTAACTAGGCTTTTATCCGAGCTTACTTCGCAGATTGTTCCGATGTATTGCATCAATAACTCCACATCCGGCTGTGATAGACGAAGCTTAGCTTTAGCTCCATCAAAACGTAATCTTTATCTAAAATTTCAATGCTTGCGCGATTTATCGCATCTAAGGATTTGAAATTGAACTCGCCTGAAAAATCTTTAAGACTTTGCAATACTTCTGCGGTTAAGGCATCACTTTTTTCGTAAGTCGTAGTGATTAGATTCAGACTTACGCTCAGATTATGTCTAAGTCCTTCGAAATTTGCCGCCTCTACGTCGTCATTCGTATCTTTGATAACTATAAGAGGCAAGCTTTCTTTATCGAAAACATAAACTTCAAAAATTTCTATATTGTGGTTTAATTTGCTTAAATGCTCTTTTAGGTCTTTTATTATTTTTTCTCTCATCATATCTCTTTTAGAAAAATTCTTTTTAAAACCTGACTTTCAAATGTCGTTTTATATATTTCATAAATCACGCCTAAAATTTCGATTTTATCTTTTAACTTTATATCCTCATTATTTTGGTAGGTAATAAGGGCGGTGACCTCTGTCCCTACCACCCCGTCATCAAAAATCACTTTTGAGTTTTGATTGAAATGACATTTTCTTACGCTGCCGTCTTTTAGGACTTTCATACTGATGCAAAAGTCCTGATTTATGATAGCTTTTACATCGGCTTTAACCATGGCCAAATCTATCATTTATCTTTATTACCTTTGGTTTGCTTATTGCCGGCGGTTTTGTTCGCTTTATCAGTAGCACTAGCGTCTTTTTGATCGTCCTCGTCTTTGGCCGCGGCATCTTTGATCTGTTTGTTTGTCTGACCTCTTAGGCGTTCTTGCTCCTCTTCGCTGATAGCCTGCAAGGCTCCGATAGTTTGCATCCTTCGGATAAAATTCCTATCCGTGCCATCCGGTAAGTCTATGATGTCGCCAGCTTTTTGGTATTTGTCGCCTATTTTTGTGTTGTATAAAACTCTAAATTTCATTTTTTAGCTCCTTTAAATTTTTGTGTGTTAATCTTAGTTGGTAACGACATTGGCGTCGTTACCATTAAAATTTATGCGCTAGTTTTCGAGATAGCAAAAGACTTCTCGCGTGCGAGCTTGGCGTCGATGTCATAAAATGCTTGTAGTAGCACGTTACCGCCCTCTTGCATTAGTGGCAAGACTTCAAGCGAGCCAAACGCTCCGATCCAGATGTCCTCGAAATTTCCAAAGATCACGTCCCCTGCTTTTAGGTTATTGTTTTTGAAATACGCGTATCCTTGAAGGTCGCTGTCGCCGGTGTCTATAAGCATGCGTTCAACGCTATTACCGCGCTTTGTAGCTCTTAGCTTGCTGATGTCCGTGCCGTTTAGGAAAAATTTGCTATGTTCGGTATCAAGCCCCGCCGCGTCAAGGCTATCGCCAAATTTTAAGACATTTTCAAGCGTCGGCGTGGTCATAAAGCCCGCGATACTTGGCACTCCGCTCGTTTCAAATAGTCCTTTTACGACGCCCGCGCCATAAAGCAGCGTTTGTTCTAGCTTCTTGCGGATTGCGTCTTTTAGCTTTTTATATGCAAAGCTTTCAAGCTCGAATGCGCTCATATTTAACATCATTCTTGTGATAACGATGTTCGCGTTTAGCGTATGCGGGCTTAGCTGGATGGCATCGAAGCTTAAGTTTTCAGCGTCACGGCGTTTGCCCTCCTCGACGAAGTCAGCCGTGATGCTTGACGTATCACGCGGTATAGTGAGGTTTGCGCTTAGATTTGGTAGCCAAGTGCAAAAGCTTAATAGCTTGCTGTCTTGTTTAAGTTGCTCGACCAGCAAATCGCCTCGATACTCTCTATTTACCGCGTCACTTGCCGTGCCCGTGCTTGTAATGTTGTCGGCAAAATTTGCTATAAAGCTATCAGGCAAGGTAAATCGCCCGATCTCGCGCCCTTTAAATTCAAGCTCGCGGCTTAGGTCGATATTTCTATCGACTGCCGATTTAATGATGTTTGCGAGGCTAAATTCGCCGTCATCTTGCCTACCTTTGGCTTTTATATTTACGGTCTCAAATTTACTCTGCGCGTTTAGCTTTGCCATGTCTTTACTGAATTCGGCGTAACTTTTACCCGCGGCGATGGCTTCTAAACCCTCTTTGTCGCGCCCTAAAATTTGAGCTAGTTCGATGATATTTTTTTGCTCTGCTTTTTGCATCGCGATTTGCTCCTCTTGCTTTTTGGGCTCGTTTTGCTCGCTTCGCTTAGAAACCTCGGCGAAGCCGCCGCGTTGCTGGTTTTGTTCTGCGCCTTGTTGCGCTAGCCCTGTGTTCTTGTCGTTTTCTGGCATTTGTTCTCCTTTTAAATTTGGTTTATTGAATTTTGATATTTTTGCATTCGGGTCTGCTCCTTGCCAAACCGCTGATAGCTCCACGATTTCGCCCTCATAGATTTGATAATGATCTACTCCTTCGATCTTATCCATCTCCTTTACTTTATAATCCCCAAAGCCAACGCTTACCGAGTCGCTTAGCCCGGCTTTATATTTAGCGTAGGCTTCTTTTGAGCTGGCGACCTCATCGCTAAATTCGACCTTGACCTTAAAATCTCCGTTTTGGAATTTTTGGTCTGTGATTTTGCCGATCGCGTTTGCGAAGGTCGGCTCGTGGTCGAGATATAGGGTTTTAGCGTTAAATTTAACGCCACTCGTATCTACGCTCAAATAATACTCATCGCCCCAAAACGTGGCGCGCTTATGCAGATTGTTTTTGCTAAGCGCGATAAAGCTTATGGTTTTGTGCTCATCGTCAAACGCGGCATCTTTACCAAACGTTACGCTGAAATTCTTGATATCATCTAGTATTTTTTTATCCATTTTTGCCCCTTTTGATTTTTTCTATCTCTTGCAATTTCTGCACGATCTGTTTCTCCTTCTCAAGTTCATCGATATAAGTGTCATATTCGATGCCTTTTTCCCTCAAAACCTCGATGCGCGTTTTAAACCCCGCCTCGATAGCTTTGGCGTTTGCTACTACTTCTTTGCTCGGATCGATATACTCCCAACCTTGCGGTTTAAACGAAAAATGACGTAGCACGAGCTCGTAATCTCTCACGCTTATGCGGTTGTTTAGCAGCTCGATAAGTAGCCATTCTTTAAAAACGGCATTATGAAATTTGCGGCGTAAGAAATTTTGAATTCGCCTAAATCCGCGTCTTTCGCTTGTCGTGCCTTGGCGTATGGAACTATAATTCACTTCGCGCAGATCACCTGTAAGGGTCGCATAGCTAACGCCCAAAGATCGCGCCACTTCTTGATTTGTGCTTTTTAAATAAAACTCGATATTCGTAGGATTGTGCGGGTCGATGAATTGCGGAGTTATACCCTCGTCCAAAAATCTCATCTTGCCAACCTCTACGCTTTCGGGTAGCTCGGGGGCTTTATTTTCTATGAGCTCGCCCGTATTGTCGTCAAATTCCGCTCCTACTCCGACTATCGCGCCTTCGTCCTTCCTAAGATAAAAGCCCGTCATCTCGCTGCCTAAACGAGCGCGATTGAGTTCGGCTTTTTTGAATTTATCTTTTTGATGCATGTCAAATATCGCCGTTGCAAGCTTTGAATTCCCACGCGCTTGTTTAGCGATGAGCGGTTTTCTGATATGGATGATGTCTTTTGCCTCTATCACTAAGCGAGTATAATCGTCTTTTTTTATGTAGTATTTTGTCGGTGTTAAGGAATACTTTCCGGCTCTTTTTATGCCACATTTTATAAACCCACTCTCGTCCGTGTAGTCGTTATCTATCTCTTCC
>CAJPSJ010000105.1 GCA_905373295.1 uncultured Campylobacter sp.
GCGATCGACGACGTGCCCGCTAAGATCGCGCTTGCGCTGCGCTGTAGTGAGGCGGGCGCGGGCTTCATAAGCTCGATGGGCGGCGCAAAGAGGCTCGATCCCGCTAAAATCGAAATCCGCTCAATTTGGCGGACGCAAGGCGATCCGCTCGCGCGCAAGATCAGATATGAGCTGCGAAAGCGCGGCTTTACGGGCGATTTTGACGTCGTTTGCTCAAGCGAGCCGCCGCGCGTCAAATCGATGGGTAGCTTCATGGGCGTTACCGC
This sequence comes from uncultured Campylobacter sp., assembly GCA_905373295.1. Classification (GTDB taxonomy): domain Bacteria; phylum Campylobacterota; class Campylobacteria; order Campylobacterales; family Campylobacteraceae; genus Campylobacter_B. Next base: position 267 of record CAJPSJ010000105.1, read on the forward strand.
GAGCTTCGGGCTTTTCATCGCAAGCTACGTCGTGCGCAGACTGATAGGCGATCAGGCTTAACGCTTAAATTTCATAGCGTTTCGGATTGCGGCTCCGTCTGGTCGTGTTTTGCGGTTAAATTTTAGATATTTTGAGCTTTTGATGATCCGAGCGCGCTTTGCATGCGGTACGGCGCGGCCGGTGCTTTGCGGCGCGCGATGCGGTTAAAATTCAAAAGCGGCGAAAGCGGAATTTTACCAGACGACGAAGATAAAATTTGCTCGGCGCGAAGGTGAAATTTCGTTCGCCACGAAGGATAAAATTTTGTCTGCAAAGATCGGCGCAGGCTACGCGCGAGATGAAATTTAAAGACCGCGCAAGCTACGCGTGCATATCTATAGTATGCGGTGCGCCGTTTTAGCGGGCGCCAAATAGCGGTCTAGGATTAAAAATTTAAATAGGCGGGTCGCGAGCTTGCTCGTGAGCGAAATTTAAGTAAGCCAAGTTTACGCAAATGTTCTTTGCAGCGGATTTTCGCAGCAGCGCGATTTGAAATTTTATCGCAGTTTCGCGCGCTTTTTGATGCAAAAAGAGGCGCACCCAGGCAAGCAAAACTAAATTAGCGCGCATCAGCTGCCGCGCAGCGCCTAAATAGCGCAAAGTGTAAGCAAGGCTCAAGCAAACGCAGCGGCAAGCCTACTTCTAAATTCCATTTTTTACCGCTCGCAAAAAGCGGAATTTAGAAATTTAATTTAAAGGAGCAGCGATGAATGAAATTTTTACACGCACGAGCGTGCGGAATTTTACCGAAAAAATGCCGAGCGACGATCAGATCGAGCTCGTGCTAAAAGCCGCGATGCAAGCCCCTAGCGCGGGCAACCAACGCTCATGGGAGTTTTACGTAGTGCGCGACCGCACCGCCCTTACGCTACTTAGCAGCGTCGGTACCTACGGCGGCTGCACGAAGGATGCGCCGCTTGCGATCGTAGTTTGCACGCGCAAAAGCGGCTTAAAATTCCAGCCCTACGCTCGCTACGACTGCGCTTGTGCGGCAGAAAATCTCTGGCTGGCGGCGCACCATTTGGGGCTTGGCACCACGTGGCTGGGCGTAGCGCCCGATATTTACGCAATGGAGCGCGTAAGAGAAATTTTGGATCTGCCTGGGCATTTGGAGGCGTTTTGCATTATGCCTTTGGGCTTTCCGTCTCGCGTCATAAAGGCGCACTCGCGCTTTGAGCCCGCTAAAATTCACTTCGTAGGCTAGAGATGTTTATTTCACAGAGTAAAATCGACGATCTTATCGCAAGCGACGGCGCATTTTTAGACCTTACGACCGAGCTTTTACGCGGCTGCGCGGATTTGGGCGCGCCCGCGCGGCTTTCGATCGTAACGAGGCAGGATCTGATCTTTAGCGGCGGCGGAATTGCACGCGAAGTGGCGGCGCGCTTTGGTTGCGAGACGCAGCATCTGGCGCGCGAGGGAAGCGCATTTTGCGCAGGGGATGCAATTTTTAGCGCGCAAGGGAGCTTTGAGAGCTTGCATAAAGCTTGGAAGATCGTTCAGATCGTGTTTGAGTACTCCTGCAAAATTTCTACCTACGCGCACGAGATGGTTGCGCTGATGCGAGAGGCTAATCCGCGCTGCGTGCTGGGTGCGACGCGCAAGAGCTTTCCTTTTGCGAAGGAGCTTTGCATAAATGCGCTGATCGCGGGCGGCGGGACGATGCACCGCCTGGGGCTGCACGACAGCGTCCTGTTTTTTTCAAATCATATTCGCGCGTTTGCGAGCTTTGGCGAGTTTTGCGCGCAGATCGCTAAATTTAAAGAGCGCGCGCCCGAGCGAAAGATCATGATCGAAGTAGCGAGCGAGCGCGAATTTAGCGAGCTCTTAAAATACGCGCCGGATGCGATAATGTGCGACAAGATGAGCCCTGGCGAGCTTAGAGCCTGCGTTTTGAGGCGAGATGAGACGGCGCCGCAGATTAAAATTTGCGCTGCGGGCGGCATAAATAAAGCTAACTGCGCCGAGTTTGCAGCTACCGGTGCGGACGTGCTCGTAAGCTCGGCGGTTTGGAATCAGGGCGTGTGCGATCTAGGCGGAAAGATAGAATTTATCTAAAATATTAAATTTTAAATTTAAGACGTGGCATGCTAAGTCAAGGGATTAAAAGCGCAATTTATTAATAAATAAGAGTATATTTTGTAAAATTCTTAAAATTTCAAAAAAAGGATTTTTATGAAAAAAATTGCTTTTATTTTAGCGCTTGCGGCAAGCGTTTCGTTCTGCGCGAATCAGCTGATAATCGCAGCCGGCGGCGGATACAAAAAGCCCGTCTCGGCCGTGATAGAAAATTTAAAAAAAGAGGGCATGGACGTGGCGGGATCGTTTGCCAACCTCGGCCAGCTCGTCATTCAATCGCGCGAGAATAAAATTTCATTCATCGTGGGCGACGAGGCGTTTTTAGAAAAAAGCGACCTAAATATCACGAAATTTGAGCGTATCGGGCGCGGCACACTCGTTTTGGTGACGCCGAAAAATATCAAAATAAACGATGTCTCGGAGATCGCAAAGTTCGATAAAATCGCGATGCCCGATCCTAAAAAGGCGATTTACGGTATCAGGACGAACGAATTTTTACAAAACGCCAAGATGGATGGGGTAAAAGATAAAATTTTAGCCGTTGCGGGCGTACCGCAGGTGGTCGCATACGTCATCAACGGCGAGGTGCAGGCGGGCTTTATCAACAGCACCGAAGCGGTAGCCAAAAAAGATGAGTTCGGCTCGATTATCTACATTGACGAGAGCCTCTACAGCCCCGCATACATCGGCATCGCAAGGCTTAGCGCGTGCGGCGATGAAGCGCTTTGCGAAAAGGTGATGGAGGAGTTTAAATCGGATCGCTCAAAAGAGATTTTTTCAAAATTCGGTCTTAAATGAGCGACATAGCTTGGATCGCGCATCCTTTGCTTTTAAGCGTCAAAGCCCTATTTTGCAGCTTTTTGCTGCTGATTTCAATAGGGCTGGCAATTTCGTATTTTTTAGCTTTTAGCAAAGCTAAATTTAAAAAGATCGTCGAAATTTTAGTAATTTTTCCGCTCATCTTCCCGCCGATCGCGACGGGATTTCTACTTCTTTACATCTTTGGAAAGAGCGGATTTATCGGCTCTGCGTTAAATTTAGATATCGTTTTTAACTTTTCTTCATTGGTAATCGCCGCATTTTTGGTGGGGCTGCCGCTGTTTGTAAAGCCCGTGTGTGCGAGCTTTGAGCTCTTTCCGAAGAGCCTAATCGAAGCCGCGCAAATTTTGGGCAAAAACAGATCTCAAATTTTCCTCTTCGTAATCCTTCCAAGCTCGCTTAAAACGCTCGGCTCCGCGCTTATTTTAGCGCTCTCGCGCGGGCTTGGCGAAGTGGGTATTACGCTGATGCTGGGCGGAAATATAGTGGGTAAAACCGACACGCTAGGCCTTGCGATCATGGGCGCCGTGTATGACGGAGAGAACGAGCGGGCGCTGATTTTAAGCGTTTTACTCGTAATTTTCAGCTTGATCTTATTCTTCGCGATAAGCCTTTTAGATAAAAAGCAAAATTTATCTAAATAAGAAAAATTATTTTTTAAGTATTTTTGGATAAAATTGCACTCACATTTCATTTTAAAGGATTTTTCATGAAGAAATTTTTAATTTCATCAATTTTAGTCGCAAGCGCCTTGATCGCTCACGAGCACGGCGATATGCAAAATTTTGACCCTAAGACCGGCAAGCACCTCGTCATCACTATGGAGCAGCTGGGCGAGAAGGGTAACGTGAGCGTCGGCGAGGTCGTAGCGGTCGAGACGAACTACGGCGTGGCATTTTTCCCGAATTTAAAGGGTCTTGCTAGCGGCGCGCACGGCTTTCACGTGCATCAAAACGCAGACTGCGGCGCGACCGAGAAGGGCCTAGGTATGAAAGCGGGCGGACACTGGGATCCAAGCGATACCAAAAAGCACTCGTTTGCTTGGGACGATAGCGGCCACAAGGGCGATCTGCCTGCGCTTTTCGTTGATGCTGAGGGCAATGCGGTCTATCCGGTGCTAGCTCCGAAGATCAAGAGCCTAGATGAGCTAAAGGGCCATTCGCTAATGATCCACGTAGGCGGCGATAACCACAGCGACCATCCAAAGCCGCTTGGCGGCGGCGGCGCTAGAATGGTCTGCGGCGTTATAAAATAGGCTTCGTTGCGGATGAAATTTAATCATCCGCAATCTCTAAATTTAGCAGCCCTGCGGTTAAATTTACGCGACGAAATTTCGCCGTCCGCAGCGCCGAGATGAGCCCGCTCTGCCGTTAAATTTACGCACGGCGGCCTTTTGATACAACCTATGCAGCGCGAAATTTACGCTAAATTTACGCGCTGCGCACCTCTTGCCTTCCGCTTAAAATTTTAAAATTTAGCCTTGTTTGCACGCATTGCGCTTCCGCTTTGTTTTTGCCGCAGAGGCGTAAAGTTTTCTAAATTTAAATCAAAGCTTTAAATTTACGGCGCCGAGCTATTTTGACGGCGCGGCTGCTTTACTTAACTTTTTCTTCACGACTTTTTCCTACAATCACGCTAACTTTCACAAAGGAGAGAGAATGAAAAAGATTGTTTTAGCAAGCGTTTTAGTCGCGGGCGTGCTGTTCGCCGCAGATTTTAGCTCTAGCAGCCCCGAGCAGATCAATGCCTCGATCGCCGGCGCGGACGCCAAGAGCTTAAGCGAAGCGGCGTTTGAGATCGACAAGCGCGCAGGCGAGCTAAGAGCGCAGGCAAGGGATCTCAAGCGCGGATTTAAGACCGAGTTTAAAAAGAAGCTGGACGCCATGAGCGTCGAGGATCGCGAGAAATTCCTGGACGAGTTTAGAAAAAACTATAACGCCCAAGCGGGCAAGCTAAGCGTCGAGCAAGCGGATAGGCTCGATATCGAGCTTAAAGATCGCGATAATTTCGGCAAATTTAAAAGGCCCGCTCACGGGTTTGGTTCGCACAGATCGCAGGCGGCTCCCGGCGAATGCGGTCATATGCCGCATAAAGGAATGGGCGGCGGCGCGGGTCCGGCAATGCCGCCAAGAGGCGATATGCCGTGCAATCAAAGCGCAGACGCCGCTCCGTGTCCTATGACGCAGCAATAGCTGCCCGCGCGCAAGCTATTTAGTTCCGCGCACCATTTGCGCGGAATTCTACTTTATCAAAACATGGTGCGAGAATTTTAGAATTTTAGCTTGAAATTTATGCGGCGTAGCGCCGATAAAATTTCGCAAAACCTTATCGGCGCAGGCGAGGTTTTGAAATTCTACGCCGAGAAATTTTATATCGCGAAATTTAGAATTTCGTAGCGGCGGAATTTTAATTTAGCTTGAGCCAAGACGCGTTGTTTCGCTGCGATAAAATTTGCCGTGAAATTTCGCAATTAAATTTTACGTGGAATTTCACAGGGTATAATTTCAAAAATTCTACGCAAGGAAATGAACTATGGCAAGGGTTTTGATCGTCGAGGACGAGGGAATGCTGCTAGATATGATGTGCACCTATATGCGCGGCGCGGGGCACGAGGTAAGCGGCAGTAAAAGCTACGACGAGGCGCTCTCTTTAGCGTACGAAAAGAGCTTCGATCTGTGGATCTTCGACGTCAAAATCATCGGCGGCAACGGCTTTGCGCTACTTCGCGAGCTGCGCGAGGCCGGGCGCGGCGCACCGTGCATTTTCACGACGTCGCTAAATACTCTGCAAGACGTCGAAAGCGGCTTTAAAAGCGGCTGCGACGACTACCTCAAAAAGCCCTTCGAGCTAAAAGAGCTGGCTCTGCGCGCGGATAATCTGCTAAAGCGTACCTTCGTCCACAACGCCGCCCTGCACGAAAATATCGGCGGAGGTTTTAGCTTCGATATGGCTCAGCACGCGCTTTATCGCGACGGAAGAGCTGTGCCGATGCCGCAGAAGCAGGCGCGGCTTCTTGCTCTGCTTCTGAAAAACCGCGATAAATTCCTTAGTAAGGATGAAATTTTCGCCGCGCTGTGGGACTACGACGAGAGTCCGAGCGAGCTTAGCCTGCGCGTTTATATCGCGGAGCTGCGAAAAATTTTAGGCAAGGATCGCATCATAAACGCCTCCAAGCTCGGCTACAAATATCTTTAGGAGCGCGCCGTGTCCAAAATGCGTCAAATTTTACCGATTTTTTTACTCTACACTCTTACTAGCGTCCTGTTTTTGGCGCTGGTAAGCAGCGTATTTTACGAGCGGGAGAAGTTTTTTATCGCGGATCGCGATGCCTTTGCGATCAGAGATTTCAAACACGGCTTAGAGGCTAAGCTAGCGCGCGGCGGGCGCCTAAACGAGGGCGATTTCGACGCCATGCAGGCATACGCGGCGGATCTGAATAGCAGCGATGAGATCGCACGGGATTTCGAGCCGAAGGATGACGCGCCGCGCGTGTATATGGAGGGGTCGAGCAGGATCGAGCAGTTTAATCTCACCGGCAAGGACGGCACGGAGTATTACGTGGCGATCAAAACTGAGGCGCTTGAGGGCAAGCTAGCAGCGCTGAAGCTTAAAATTTTAGCCGCGAGCGCACTTGTTTTGGCGCTTATTTTGCTGATCGCGTATTTTATCATCCGCCTTTCGCTGCGCCCGCTTTACGAAAAGATCGAGTTTCTTGACGGCTTCATCCGCGACACGACGCACGAGATAAAAACCCCGCTTAGCGTGATTTTGATGAGCATCGAGCTTTTTGATACCGATGCGAAAAAATATCTGGGCAATATCAAGGCGGGCGC
>CAJPSJ010000106.1 GCA_905373295.1 uncultured Campylobacter sp.
CGCTAGAGGCACTACCGCGGTATGGATGAGCTTGTAGGCGGTGCCTCCGTCAGGGTTGTTGCCGACCTCATACATACCGCGTCGCACGAGCTGTCGCGCTTCAAGCACCGTGACTGCGCCAAAAGCATAGGCGGCGCGCTCGTGGTCTCGCTGATATTCCGACGATAAAATTTCATCATAGGTCTCGGCGGCGGCAAGTAGCAAGTTCTCGCGCTCGCAAGAGACCGCAGCAGACGCCGAGGCGCTTAAAATTTTAGAGTGCGTTACAGGCACGTGGGCGGTGCGGAGGAGTTTTTCGAAAGCATGATGTCAAAGAACGGCTCGCCTGCCTTTATGAATATTTTCGGCTCTCACCCCAACCTCGACTCGCGGATAAAAGCGATCAAAACCTCAAAATTTTCAAAACGCCAAACCGAGCCGCCGAATAAAATTTTTACCGAAATCAAAGAGTGAAATTTCGCCGCTTTTAAATTTTAAAATTTAAAAAGCTCGTGGAGTTTGCCCGTTGAAATTTCTCTTTAAATTTAAAACGCGGCCACATAGATATATGCAGCCGCGCGGAATTTAGGTAGCGGATCGAGGCTCTAAATTTAGGATAATTTACAGAGCCTTTGTGATCAGCTCGTTTACGTTTTTGATAAACTCGCTCGGATTTTCCAGCTCCTGCCCCTCGCTAAGGCGCGCTAGATCGTAGATTATCTCGGCTACTTGCGGCAGCATCAGCTTATCGGCCTGCAGCTTTTTGATGATCTCGTGATCTGCGTTGATCTCCAAAATCGGCTTTATTGGCGGCAGATTGCGGCTTCCCATCTGCTTAAGCAGCTGCTGCGTCGTAAAATCGGGATCATTCTCGTCAAAAACAAGGCAGGAAAGCGAGCCGCTTAGACGCGATGAAATTTTAACGTCCTTGACGCGTTCGCCTAAAATTTCTTTGATCTTCGCGGCGATCTCTTTGGCTTGCGGCGTCGCGGCATCGTCGCTTGCAGCTTCTTGCTTGATCGAAGTCGCGTTTTTAACCGGCGTCTTATCAAACTCAAAAACGCCAGGCATCACGATCGTATCGATCTCATCGTCGCAGAGCAGCACCTCCGTGCCCTCGGCGTTAAATTTCTCGATCAGAGGCGAGCTTTTAAGCATCGCGGCGCTGTTTCCCGTGATATAATAGATCTCTTTTTGATCCTCTTTCATTTTTTCCTTATACTCGCTAAGCGTGATGAGTCCGTCTCGCAGATTTGATTTGAAAAGACAAAGCTTTAAAATTTCCTCTTTATTTGCGCCGAAGCCGTAAAGCCCCTCTTTCAAAACCTTGCCGAATAATTCGTAAAATTTTATGTATTTTTCGCGATCGCTTTGCAAAAGCTTCTGCAGCTCGGATAGAATTTTTTTGACGCTCTGTTCGCGGACATAGGCTAGAATTCGATTTTCTTGCAGAATTTCGCGACTTACGTTTAGCGGCAGATCCTCGACGTCCATTATGCCGCGTACGAAGCGCAGATAGCTGGGCAGCAGCTCTTTGGCGTCGTCGGTGATGAAAACGCGCTTGACGTAGAGCTTCACGCCGCTTTGATAATCGACGCGATATAGATCGAAGGGCTCGCTGCTCGGCACGTAAAAGAGCGTCGTGTATTCGTGTGTGCCCTCGGCCTTGGTGTGGATGTAAAACAGCGGATCGCCGCTATCGTGGCTAATCTGTTTGTAAAATTCATTGTAATCGCCCGGCTTTAGGCTGCTTTTCGGCAGCTGCCAAAGCGCGCTAGCACGGTTGATCTGGACGTTTTTAACTTCGCTATGTCCCTGCTCGCCTTCTTTTTGCGCAGGCACGTATTCTTCTTTATCCATAAAGATCGGATAGGGGATGTGGTTGGAGTATTTTTTGATGATGCCCTCTAGCCTATATTCGTCCAAAAACTCCTCATCTTTCATGTGCAGGATTATCGTCGTGCCGAAGTCCTCTTTCTGAGCCTTTTCGATCGCGTAGTTGCTCGCGTCGCTGCTCCATTTAAAGGCATCCTGCGAGAGAGGCTTGCGGCTGATAACTTCGATACGATCTGCAACCATAAACGCCGAATAAAACCCGACGCCGAACTGTCCGATGAGGTTGCTGTCCTTTGCCGCATCGCCGCTAAGGCTCGCCATAAAGCCCTTCGTGCCGCTGCGCGCGATAGTGCCGAGATTGCTCTCGAGCTCGGCCTCGTCCATGCCGATGCCGTTATCGCCGATGCTTAGCGTTTTGTCCTCTTTGTCGATCTTTATATCGATGCGCGGCACATACGAAAGCGCCTTGTAATCGTCATTCGTAAGGCTTAGATAGTTTAATTTATCCAGCGCGTCGCTTGCGTTTGAGATCAGCTCGCGCAAAAAAATCTCCTTGTTTGAATAAAGCGAATGGATCATCAAATTTAGCAGATCATTCACTTCGGTCTTAAATTTTTTCTTTGCCATTATGCGGTCCTTTTTGAAAATTTTGGCAGATTATATCATGGAGTGCTAATCTTGTCAAGAGAAGAATAAATAAACTTGATATGAATCATATCAAGTTTTGGAAATTTACGCGCATTATACGTGCGCGCCCGAAGTATATGAAATTTAAACCCGGCTGTGGATTATACAGCGAGAACCGATCCGAATTTAACAGCGCGTCTGCGCTAAATTTGCGGATTTTTCTTAGCCATCGTTTTTTGAAAATTTCAAAATAAGATGATATAATCCGCCTCGATTTCGATGCGATTTTTATGATAAAACGGGCGTTTAACTAAAATAAAATTTATCTAGCAAAAAGGATTTCATTTGAACAACGAAGAAATCATACAACGCATAAATGAGCTTAGAGAAAAGCGGGGCAAAAATTTAAAAAGCTCAAACGAAAATGTCTGCGAAACGGACGCCAATGCAGATATGGATACGGACGCTGCCGCAAATTTGGCCGAAAAATCAGGCGAAAATTCGGCCGTAAATTTAAGCCAAAAACCGAGCTCCAAGCCTTCCGTCGCTACTTTAATGGGTAGGCAATCGATCAAAGACGCAGATCTCCGCACTCCGCACAAAAACCGCTCCACGCTAAAAATACTCCCTCTCGTCGTCGTATGTATAATCGCGATCTTTATAGTGATAAAAACATCTCATCGCACAGAAATTTTGAGCGAAACCCGAATTCCTATCAATCAAGCTAATGAAGACGCAAACAAAAATCCTAAAGAAATTTCTATTCGCACCAAAGACGGCACTTTAAAAATGAAAAACCCCGTAAGATTTCGCGAAGATTGCGACGGCGGAGATGGCGATGCCTGCGCCGTGCTTTCGAGCCTGCTGCTACTAAATGGCGAAATTTCGCAAGATGGCGCCAAAGAGTTGCTTAAAAAAGGCTGCTACGAGCTTAACGGCGGCGAAAGCTGCACGAGACTCGCAGGCTACGAGGATAGAGATTCACAAGAGGGCAGAAAATTATACAAAAAAGCATGCAAGCTCGGTAACGGCGAAGGCTGCTTTATGTTCGGTTACGTCGCGTATTTTGACGACGATGACAAGGAGGCGGGTGCGCGATACTTTGAGCGATCGTGTGAGTTGCGATTTGCGGAGGCGTGCTATTTTCTAGTGGGAATTTATTCAAATGATCCGGCGAAATCGCAAAGATATCAGGCTCTGTTTGAAAAATATCAACAAGAAAACGACGATGCGATAATCAGCTTTAGGCGCAGATAATTTTACGGTTCAATGCACTTTTGCGCATTGCGCTTGCGAGCTTAAATTTGCGCAAATCAAAAAGCGTCCTTTGCCTGACAAGCATACAAATTTCAAATTTTTATTCAAACCCAAGCGCCGCGCCAAATTTAGACAAACGCAAAAAGTCAAATTTAATCGGTTTATAAATTTAAAGCCTCGCGCAGAGATCGCCTTAAATTTACGCAAGCTCATGCTATCTGCGCTCTTTTAAATTTTACTCATCACATCGTCGATTATCGCTTGAGCGCCGTTTCGATCCGCAAGCTCAAGCAGTCCTTTGCTCGCGCGCGCCACGTCGAAGCTCTCAATCAAGCCCAAGATCCGCTCGCCGCTTGCGTCCTCTTGACGTAAAATTTCGCAAAGTCCGCGCTTTTTAAGAAATTTCGCGTTATAAAACTGATGATCCGCCGCCGCGAACGGAAACGGCACGAATATCGCAGGTAGGCCGTTTGCGCAGAGCTCCCACAGCGTGCTTGCGCCGCTGCGTCCGACGCAAAGATCGGCGCTTGCGATAAGCTCGTGCATATTTTTACAAAAGCCTACGAGCTGTATATCTAGGCCCTGCTGCGCGTAGATCTGCGAGATGCGCTCAAACTCGCGCTCGCCGCACTGATGGATCACGCCGTAGCCGAGGCCCAAGAGCTTGGGCGCAAGCTCCACGGCAAGCGAGTTGATAAAGCTCGCTCCCTGCGAGCCGCCCAAAAATATGACCCTCTTAAGCGCCGTGCGCGACCGCGCCGTCTCAAAAAAAATATCCGCGATCGGATAAGCAAACGCGGGCTTTTCATAGGAGCTGTAAAACGCGCGCGCAAAGGGCCTCAGCAGGCGGTTGAGCCTCCCACAAACGGCGTTTTGCTCGTGGATAAAAAACGGCACGCGAGAAAGGATCGCCGCGATGGATGCGGGCGCCGAGCTGTATCCACCCACACTGATGAGCGCGCGGACGCCGTTTTGCTTTAAAATTTTACGCGCCGCAAGCGAGAGGCGCAGGATATTTAGCAGCGAGGCTAGCTTGGCAAAGCCCTTTTTATCGACGACGCCCGAGCTTTGCAGAAAATAGGTGCGCGCAAAAAGCTCGCTGCCCTCAAACCACGCGCGATCCTGCCCGCGGTTTGAGCCGATGAAGATCGCCCTGATGCCCTGCTTCGCAAGATGAGCGGCTAAATTTTTAGCGATTATCAGATGCCCGCCGGTGCCGCCGCCGCTGATTGCTATGACCATACCTTTCCTTTAAATTTATAAAATTTCGCCGCTAAATTTAAGCCTCGGCGCGCTTCGGCGTAAAATTTTAAGCGCGATTTGGCTCTAAATTTACGCCTAAATTTAAATCGCACTCGCCCAAAGCCTGCAAAAGCCTTAAAATTTCGCCCTTTTCGACGCCATCAAAACAAGCCCCACCGCAAACGACGCCGCAAGCAGATGGCTGCCGCCGTAGCTTAGAAACGGCACGGCGATGCCCTTAACCGGCGAGATCGACGTAATGCCGTAAGAGTTGATAATGAACGAAAAGAAAAACATAAAGCCGATACCGAGGCAAAAGAGGAAATTCACGTTACTCGGCGACTTACTCGCGGTCTGAAAGATGCGAAAGAGCATCGCATAAAATAGCGCCACGATAAGCAAAATCCCGACGAACCCCCACTCCTCGGCTATACCTGCGAGCACAAAGTCGGTATGCACCTCGCTCAGATATCCGAGCTTAAAGCTTCCAAGCCCGAGCCCCTGCCCGAAAAACTCGCCGTTGTTTATCGCATTGAGCGAGTGCCCGACCTGATACGGCGCGCTAGCGTCCTCGATACGCAGCCCGGCAGCTGTCTCCGGCGACATAAACGACAGCACGAAATCCTGCACGCCGCCCCACCATGAGCGCACGCGATCGACCCTGTGCGCGCTCGTGACGATAAAAACGTAAGCAAGCCCCAAAATCCCCATAAAGCTAAAGCCGATGAGCTTGAAGCTCGTGCCCGCGAAAAGCGACATAAAAATCATTGTAAGCCCGAGCACCGCGACCTGTCCCAGATCGTTTTGCACGATGGCGACTAGGATCACTACAAAGCCGAAAAGCGCTACGTAAGGAAGCAGCGTCGCGATCTCGCGCCCGATGCTTTTTTTGGAGTGATCGAGCTTGCGCGAGAAGCTCCACGCTAAAAAGTAGATGAAACCCACCTTGAAAAATTCCACCGGCGCGAGGTTAAAAAACGGCAGTCTGATCCAGCGCGCCGCGCCGTTTACGTCGGCGACCAAAGACTTGGGTAAAAAGCCCATCGCGAGCATCAAAATCCCCATGATCGCAAAAAGCGACATGCACACCGGCGTTAGGCATTTATCGGGATCGGCGCGCGAGACGATCCACATCACCGCGATACACGCGATCCCCACCGCGCACTGACGATAAAAAAAATGCAGTGGCGTAGCACCCAGCAGAAGCACCGTATATGAGCTCAGCGACAGCGAAAATATCATGCCGATCGTAATGAGCGCGCAGGTGAAGTAATATAGCCATTTATCGGTTTTCAATCATCTCTCCGTTTTAAAATTTATTCGCATTTACGTCGTCGCACATGCTTCGTCTGCCGCGCGAGCTCAAACCTCGCATCGCGCCCGTGCCGCACGGCGCCGATCGTGCATCTTTGACGCGCGGCGCGATTTTATCTCTACATAGGCAGCTTTGCGGCGTACGCTACGATATAGCACGCCGCAAGTACATCTCGCGCGCCTTGCAAGTACGCATTCTTCTTGCACAGGGCGGCTTTTAGCATACGAAACGTAAATTTTATACCGTACAAGCCATCTGTCGATAGGCGCGGTGCGATTTAGAATTTCAATCTGTTGCGGCAAATTTAAAATTTCAAAATTACAAAGCTCAAAAAGAAGCGAAATTTTAAAATTTTAAATTCTGCGGGGCTCTATAAATTTATAAAATTTAAATCGCAAAATTTTTACAATCAATTTTTAAATTTTAAAACCGCCCTATTTCTACTACGTTTGCACTTTAAAATTTCACGCCGCGATTGAAATTTAGCGCCAAGAGCACAGCGCACATTAACTTGCGCCTTATAAAATTTAGACAGCGCGCACGCCATAAACGCAAGCTGTAAAACGCGCTGTTTGCACTGCGCCGAGCCTACTTTTGAAGCATCTCTCTGCCGCTACGCCACAAAATGCTTCGATCGCATCCGTGCAAAATCGCCGCTTTGCCATAGCCACAAGAAAACGAGCATGGGCCGCAAGGTGCGCAAATTTTAAAATTTAAATCCGCCGCAGGGGCCGAAAATTTTAAAATTCCGCTGCGACAAATCCGATAAATTTTAAAATTT
>CAJPSJ010000107.1 GCA_905373295.1 uncultured Campylobacter sp.
CCGCATCAGATAGGCTCCGTCGCCGCCAGTGAAGTAAATTTTATTATTGCCCGCGATGTTTTCGATCGTAAGCACGATCGGCTTTAAAATCCCGTAGTTTACGGCGTTTACGGTCTTTTGCGGTAGCGGGTCCAGATCGATATTGGTTAAAAGCGTGACGTCCAGCACGGGAGCAATACTCGCGAAAGATTTTAAAAGCGTGCTAATGCCTGGCATTATAAATCCGCCTAGGTGCGAGCCTTTAAACATCAAATCCACGGTGATCGCGCTGCCCGCATCGACGACGATACCCGTCGCCACCGCCGAGCACGCCGCTATGCGGTCGATCCCAAGCCCGCGGTAGGCGGTTTTTAGCTCAAACTGCGACGCCAGATCGACAAACAGAGGGTTTTTCAGCTTTTTTTTCACGCTTTCGTTTACGCTAATGAAAAAAATTCGCTCTTTCGGCTCGTACCGCATAAACTCCGCTACGGGCATACTTTGCGTTACGCCGCCTTTATAAAATTTAACTCTGGAATTTCCTACGTCACACAAAAGCATAGAGGCTAAATCCGTTTTCTTTTAAAAATTTCGCGCTTTTGGAGCAGATCTGCGAGTTGTAAAACAGCACGCGCTTCTTGACGACCTTGCCGAGACTTGTGCTAATTTCGTTTGCGAGCGAGAGTAGAAATTCCGCGTCGCGCATCACAAAGCGGGATTTTGCGTCGCGCATAAATAAAAGGACGTTGTAGCTTTTCAGATCCACGCCGAAATACGCGCCGTATGAGCGCGAGCGCGTGAAGCTAGCGATATCTAGCGTTTGAAATTTTTGAAGCAGAAGCCCTTCACGAACGCAGAGTTTTGAGATTTTATCTAGCATCAAAATTTAAAATTTTATCGTCGTAGTAAAACGAGCTACCCGCGATAAAGGACTTATCATCGAACTCGCCATTTAGCTCGTAGATCGCTTGTCCCTCTAAATTTTCGTCCACGCGGATGACGTAGCCGTTGCGCTCGATGATATACAGATAGCCGCCGCTAAGTAGCGCGCCGCTAAACTGCGCGAAGGTAAATTTATGCGATTTGATCAAATTTAGCCCGCGATCAAGTAGCTCGACTCTGCCGTCTTTTAAGAAAAGATAAATTCTATCGCCGCTAAAAATCACGTCTTTGATGTCTACGTTATGGTTTTTATTGCCCGTAGGACTTACCAGCATTAGCCTAGTGGCAGTTACGGCATAAAGGTTATCACCCTTGTTTTCTAAGGCGATAATGTTGTTAAAAAACGGCTGGTTGCTCACGACGAAATCGCGTGCCGAGCGCCCGCCTACGTTTTCTGCGATGCTGACTAGTCCGTCTAACGCAGGATAAGCGATAAGTTGGTTGATAAATAGCGGTGACGCCACGCGCGAATCGATTGCGAATGCATCGCCTACTTTATGATCGAGTACCACTGCGCCCGAGCTTAGCTTGATAAGCATAATCGAATCATCGCTCATCACTAAAGCCAAATCATCGCCGCGTATATTTGCACTGAGCGCTTGTCTGCCGAGGGCTTTTTCAAATTTTACGGCGCCTGTGCCACTAACTACTTTAAGCGTGCCATTGATGTCAGTTACGACGAAATTTCCGTCATATTCGCCTAAAAATTTCTCACTTTTTAAGATTTTGAAATTTTTCACCAAGCCGTTTTTAGAGATGACTTCGCCGTCTTTTAGCGTAGCACCATCTTTACTAATCGATACGATTTCTGATGGCAGCGAGCCGTTAAATTTCATATCACCTGTGATGTTTTCGTCGCTAGGTTCGAAATACTGGCGCTTCGTCGAGCAGCCTAAAAATAAAAACGATAGTAAAAGCGTAAATATCAGCGTTTTTTTCATTATTTATTGCCTCCATAGTGTTTCAAAGCAAGTGCGATTTGACGAACTGGCGAGTTGAGCGGAATTTTATCTAGCTCTGCGTGAGCTTGTTCGATTTTGCCCTCTTTTAGTAGGTCGTAGCCCTTAAGCAAAGAATCGTAATCGGCGAGTAGCACTCCGCCTTGTTTGCCGTTTTGTAGATTTATTATCTCTTTTAGCACAACATCGATGCCTTGGGTATTTTCTAGCGCCACTCGCTCGTCTGCAGAGCCGTTTTGCAAAATATAAAGAGCGTATAGATTTATATCTTTTTGCTTAAGCTCGGCTAGCTTAGCGTCGTCGCGCTTGTTAAGCAGCTCGTCATAGATCGCATTAGCACTTGCTATGCGGCGATCGCTTAGAAATTCATTTGCGTAATATCCGATAAATGCTACGATCAAAACCGCAGCCAAAAATATCAGCGGCTTTTTATATTTTTTTACGAAAATTTCACTTTTTATGACGCTTTCTAGAAACTGCTCTTCTGTGCCGATCTCTTTTTTCACGCCTTCGATGTCGTCTTTTAAAGCCAAAATTCAGTCCTTTATTTGAGAAAATCGGCGTAATTGTAGCATAAAAAATTTTAAATACCGCCTAAGATAAAGAATTTTTATGATATAATGTCGCATTTATCAGAAAAAGGAAAGTTATGATAATAGACGATACCTTGCTAAGCAAGCTGGAAAGGCTATCCGCTCTTAAAATTCCAGATGCTAAGCGAGAAGAATTTAAAGGGCAATTAAATAATATTGTAGATTTTGTAGAAATTCTAAATGAGCTGGATTTGCAAAGCGGCGAGGCGGCTATCACTACGCTGAAAGGCGGTACTCCGTTTCGCAAAGATATCCCACGCAAAAGCGACGTCGCAGAAAGCGTCTTAAAGCATGCTCCACAGTCCGAAGGCGGCTACTTCGTAGTACCGAAAATCATCGATTGAAAGGAATTTTATGGAAGAAGTTCAAAGAAATTTAGTAGATATCGAAACCCTACTAAAAACCGTCGTTTTTAACAAAGCGAGCGACCTTCACTTAGTTTCGCGCTCGGCGCCTCAAATACGTATCGACGGAACATTGCGCCCGCTTGCCATGGATCCGCTTAAGGGCACGGATATCGAGTATATCTGCTACGCGCTCATTACCGATGCGCAAAAAAGTGCGCTCGAGGAAAATAAAGAGCTTGACTTTGCGATCGAGCTTCCTAATATCGGACGCTTCCGTGGCAACTACTATTACACTATGAACGGTGATTTGGCTGCCGCATTTCGTATTATTCCTATCGATATTCCTAGCCTGGACGATTTAAAAGCCCCTACGATTTTTAAAGAAGTAGTCAAGCACGAAAAAGGTATGATTTTGGTTACCGGGCCTACCGGTAGCGGTAAATCAACTACTCTTGCCGCGATGCTAAACGAGATCAATGAAAAAGAGCGCAAGCACATCATTACTGTTGAAGATCCGGTTGAGTTCGTCCATACCAATAAAAAAGCGCTTTTCTCTCACAGAAATATTGGCACCGATACCCATTCCTACGCTAATGCGTTAAAATTTGCCTTGCGTGAGGACCCGGACATTATCCTAGTTGGTGAGATGCGCGATAGAGAGACTATCTCGATTGCCATTACCGCGGCTGAGACCGGTCACTTGGTATTTGGTACGCTACACACCAACTCCGCGATGCAGACGATCAACCGTATTATCGATAGCTTTGATGGCGGCGAACAGCTCCAAGTGCGAAATATGCTCTCCGTGTCACTTACCGCGGTCATTTCGCAATCACTTTTGCCGAAGCTTGGCGGTGGACGTATCGCGATCCATGAAATTTTGCTAAATAACAATGCCGTAGCGAATCTAATCCGCGAAAACAAGGTGCATCAAATTTACTCTCAAATGCAGCTAAATCAGCAATCTACCGGTATGATAACTCAAACTCAAGCGATGGTTAAAGCGATCCGTGCAAATCAAATTTCAAAAGACACGGCGTTTAGGTACTCGACTAACCTGCAAGAGCTAATAGGCGTGGTGGGTGCTTGATGGAAGGTATTAATTGGTTCGACGTCGGCTGTTTAGTACTCGTAGTGCTCTTCGGACTGCGCGGTATCACTAATGGCATTGTAAAAGAAATTTTTGGAATTTTGGGTCTCATCGGTGGTCTTTTTGCCGCGATGCGTTATAAAACTATGGCAGGCGAGTGGATTGCAGCAAAAATTCCAGCTTTACAGAATGCAAACGGCGTGCTTTCAGGCGATACGACGCAGGTTCTCATCGGCTTTATCGCTGTGCTTTTTGGCGTATGGATCTCGTGTCTGATTATAGGCGAAATCATTTCAAAATTCTTTAAATGGAGCGGACTCGGATTTGTCGATAAGATCGGCGGTTTCGTGTTTAGTGTAAGTAAAATTTTCTTGATTTTTGCCGTTATCGTTACGCTTGCAAGCGGTCCTATGTCGATGAACGAACAGACCAAAAGGTATTTTGAAAGCAGCAAAACTGCGCCGATTTTTTTAAAAATAGGAAACTGGATTTTAAATCTCAAAGACGATCCGAAGATCAAACAAAGCTTGGATTCTATCGGTTCTAAGATGGATGATAAGCTCTTAAAAGATCAAAATTCTACCACCCGTATGAACTCGGATCAAAATCAAAGCACTGAACCTAGCGATTTTAACGCCAGTTCGGAAGTAAATTCTACAGAAAGGACAAAATTATGAATGCAAAAATCGAAAATTTAGAGTTTGACGCTCTAATTGTTGAGTTTAAAAAGGCACTTGCCGCTAGCGGTTTAAAATATACTAAGCAGCGCGAGGTTTTGCTCCGCACGCTTTATAACAATAACAAACACTTTACACCTGAGGCGCTTCATAACGAGATCAAAGCGAAATTCCCTGAACTAAACGTAGGCATAGCGACGGTGTATCGCACCTTAAATTTGCTTGAGGATTCGGGGATGGCTACGTCGATCTCATTTGGCGCACAGGGCAAGAAATTTGAGCTTGCCAACAAGCCTCACCACGACCATCTAATCTGCAAAAGCTGCAATAAGATCATAGAATTTCAAGACGCCACTATTGAGCGAAGACAGCTTGCCGTCGCCAAAGAGCACGGATTTACGCTTACGGGACATATGATGCAGCTGTATGGAATTTGCCCTGAATGCGCGGCAAAAAGGAAGTAGATTGTTTGATAGCCAGTTAGAAATCCAAAGGATAGACAAGGCGTCGGAACTTCGGAATTTGGGGGCTAATCCCTATCCGCACTTTCTAAAAAAAGATATGAGCATAGCCGAGTTTAAAGAAAAATTCGGCTACATCAAAGATACCGAGGATAAAAAAGCGAGCGAGGAGGTAAGCCTCGCCGGGCGGCTAAAGCTAAAGCGCGTCGCGGGCAAATCCACCTTCGCAAACATAGAGGATCAAAGCGGCAATATTCAAATTTATTACTCGCGCGACAGCATCGGCGAGGAGGATTACGCTAAGCTTAAGAAAAATCTTGAAGTGGGCGATATAATTTTGGTGCGCGGATATGCTTTCGTCACCCAAACGGGCGAGTTTTCGATACATGCCAGCAAAATAACGCTCGCGTCCAAAGCGATCTGCCCGCTTCCGGAGAAATTTCACGGCCTCGTCGATATCGAGATGCGATACCGCCAAAGATACCTCGATATGATAATGAACCCCGAGATCCGCGAGGATTTCATCAAGCGCTCGATCATCGTTAGCGAGATCCGCAGCTTTTTTGAGAAGCATGGATTTTTAGAGGTTGAAACGCCGATGATGCACCCAATCGCAGGCGGCGCGAACGCTAAGCCTTTCATCACACACCACAACGCTCTCGACGTCGATCGCTACCTGCGTATCGCACCGGAGCTGTATCTTAAGCGCCTCGTCGTAGGCGGCATGGAGGCGGTCTTTGAGATCAACCGAAACTTCCGCAACGAGGGCATGGATCTGACGCACAATCCGGAATTTACCAGCATAGAATTCTACTGGGCGTGGCATGATTATAACGACGCGATGAACCTAACCGAGGAGCTATTTAAAGTGCTTTTTAAGAGGCTAGGGCTGGGCGAAATTTTAACTTACGATGAGCGCGAGATCGATTTTTCAAAGCCTTTTGCGCGCATAAAATATCTCGACGCGCTTACTCAGATAGGCGGCATCGAGCCACAGATCGTAAATGATCGCGAAAAGATCATCGCAAAGCTCAAAGAGGACAGATTTGAAGTCAATGAAAAGCTCGATCTAGGCCACTTGCAGAGCGAACTTTTTGATAATTACGTAGAAGCTAAGCTCGTAAATCCGACCTTCATCGTGGATTTTCCAATCTCGATCAGCCCGCTTTCGCGCAGAAGCGACGAAAATCCGCAGATAGCCGAGAGATTTGAGCTCTACATCGCGGGCAAGGAGCTGGCCAATGCCTTTAACGAGCTGAACGATCCGCTCGATCAATACGCCAGATTTAAGGCGCAAATCGACGCCAAAAACGCAGGCGACGACGAGGCGCACGAGATGGACGAGGATTACGTCCGCGCGCTTAGTTACGCGATGCCGCCGACTACCGGCTGGGGGCTCGGCATCGACCGCTTGGCGATGATTTTGCTGAATAAAAAATCGATCCGCGACGTGATTTTGTTCCCTGCGATGAGGCCGCTAAATTTAGAGAAGGAGTGAACGTGTCAAATTTAGAAAAATTCGATAATGAAATTTTTAGTTTAACCAACAAAGAGCTTGCTCGCCAGTGCGATTATTTAGAGATGATCGCGAGTGAAAATTTTACCTATCCCGAGGTGATGGAGGCGATGGGCTCGGTGCTAACGAACAAATACGCCGAGGGCTATCCCGGCAAGCGCTACTACGGCGGCTGCGAGTTCGTAGACG
The DNA here is from genome assembly GCA_905373295.1 of uncultured Campylobacter sp. Taxonomy (GTDB): domain Bacteria; phylum Campylobacterota; class Campylobacteria; order Campylobacterales; family Campylobacteraceae; genus Campylobacter_B. The sequence continues at coordinate 6,754 of CAJPSJ010000107.1, forward strand.
AGATTGAGCAGATCGCGATCGATCGCTGTAAAAAGCTCTTCGGCTGTGAGTTTGCAAACGTTCAGCCAAACAGCGGCAGCCAAGCCAACCAAGGCGTATATGCCGCGTTTTTGAAACCGGGCGATAAAATTTTAGGCATGGCGCTTAGCCACGGCGGGCATTTGACGCACGGCGCGAAGGTCTCAAGCAGCGGAAAGATGTATGAGAGCTTCGAATACGGCGTGGAGCTTAACGG
>CAJPSJ010000108.1 GCA_905373295.1 uncultured Campylobacter sp.
GCTCGGTCATGGCGGCAGTAGGACAGAATTTTACGCTAGCGCGCTAGTTGAAATTTTAAAATTCTAAATTACGTCGCGCTTCCGTCCTATGAAAAAATTCCACTAGAAGTAAAATTTAAAACATTAAAATCCCATAGCGGTGCAAATTCCAAATCATTAAAATTTTACGACGTCTTAAAATTTCAAGCATCAAAAAATTCTGTCGCGATGCAAAATTTCAAAATTTAGCGCAATCGTGAGCCGTAAAATTCTATAAAATTCTGCGGGATTTCAAAGCCTAGCCAAAATTTAAAGATAAATTTCATAAATCCCTAAAGCCTCAGCAAGCTGCAAAATCAGGGCGAAATTTCAAAATTATTATTCTGAAATTTGGGCCCCACCTATCTAAAGTCTAGCCGATTTGCCCGAGCGAAAATACGCCGCGATTGCAAGAGCTATCATCGAGGCAACCATCACGTACGCCCAGCCGGGCACGGGGATACGCTCGCCGCTAGCGTATGAATGCATGCCGCTTAGATAGAAATTTACGCCAAAATAGGTCATTATGACGCTAAAATACGCAAACATCGAGGCTACGGCAAAGGCGAACTGATTATTGAGCTTAGGCATAAACCTAAAATGTACGACCACCGCGTATATGAAAATCGTAATGAGCGCCCAGGTCTCCTTCGGATCCCAGCCCCAGTAGCGCCCCCAGCTTTCATTCGCCCACACGCCGCCTAGGAAGTTGCCGACCGTCAGCAAGCAAAGCCCTAGGATCATCGACATTTCGTTGATGTGCGTAGCCTCCGTGATGTTGCGCGCGATCTCGGGGTTTTTCTTGTCGAATAAAAACATCACGAGGGTAAAAATTCCAAGCAGCATGCAAAGCCCCAAAAATCCGTAGCTTGCTGTGATTACCGAGACGTGGATCGTAAGCCAGTGCGATTTTAGAACCGGCTGGAGATTGGTGATTTGCGGATCGATGTCGCTAAGATGCGCGACCATCAGCGTAATGCCCGCCATTATCGAGGTAAGCGCCAGCGAGATTGCAGATTTGCGCGAGAAAAATATTCCGCTTAGCGACAGCGCCCACGCGATGTAGATGAGCGATTCGTAGGAGTTGCTCCACGGCGCGTGCCCCGAGACGTAGCCGCGTAGCGCAAGACCCGCAGTATGCGCGATAAAAGCGACGATATTTACGACATAAACTAGCTTAAACGCGCCGCCTAAGCGAAGAGCGGGCTTCATCATCCGCAAAAAGATAAAGATCAGAAGCAAAAATCCCGAGATAGTGTAGATCGGAAAGAGGCGAGAAAAAATTTTAGCCTTATTAAATAAAATTTCATATTTTATCGCACTCTCGCTAGGCATTAAATTTGCGCCGTTTTGTGCTTGGTATTTTTTGACGTAGCTTAGCATCTTTTCTGCGCCGCTCCAATCCCCGCTTTCTTGGGCATAGACCACGGACGAAACGAATATTCCCATCATCTTTTTAACTTCAGCAGATTCGTTTTGATCCAGCGCATCGCCTAGATATAGCGGCGAAAGCCACTCGTTATTTTTAGCGTTCTTAACCGGAATAATTCTAAAATAATCCCCCATAAACGCCGAGTAAAAGACGTTTACGCGCTCATTTACCTTGATGATCTCTTTATCTAGCACACCGCGATTGCCCAAAGGCTTTCGGTTGATCTCCTCGACCATTTTATCGAGCTTGTAGTAGCTCTCGCCGCCTTTAAATTCAAAAAAATCCATCATGCTGGCGTGGCTTTGCTTCTCATCCATACCTAGAATTTTTTTAAGCTCCGGCTCACTAACCTTGATGATCGGCGCACGCCTCCAGTAGCTTTGATTTAGCATAAACGAAAGCGCAGCGGCGTTATGGTTTAAAATTTCGCCATTTGGCGCCTTGTAGTTGTCGGCGCGGTAAATTTTATTTAAAAGCTCCCTAGAAACGGTATCAAAAGGCTCCATTCGCCCATCAAATCCCTGAATTACGAGGCTTGCTAGATCTTCGCTAAATTTAGGATCGAATTTCGGCACGGCCAGCTCGCCTCCCATAGTAGAAAAATTATGCGGCGGGACGGAGTCTTGCTCCGCTGCAGATTCTTGCGAAGCGGAGCTATGCTTGGAATTTTCAGCGGCGGAATTCTGCGCGGAATTTTGCGAAGCGGGATCTTGCACGCTAGCCGGGCTTTGCGGCGCGGAATTTTCTGCGGCTGCATTTGAGACAGAATTTTGCGAAATAGAATTTTGAGTCGTGGAGTTTTGTTCGGCGTTTGCTGTGCTAGGATACAATGCGGCCAAACTAAAAGCCAACGCGCCTGCTAATGCTAATGCCGCGCCTTTAGTGTCGCGTCGCGATTTTTTGGCGCGTTTTGATATGGAGCTTTCTGCAGAGCTTACGGGCACCGAGCTAGACGCGGAATTTTTAGAATTTACATCTTTTTCTCGAGCAAGATGCGTATTTTCGCTGATTAAGCGCGAGAGCTTGAAAAAGCGCGAGCCCCGGTTGAAAAAGTTAAAAAACATCCCCACGCAAAGCAAAAAATAGCCGATGTAAGTTGGAACTTTGCCGGGGTCTTTATTGACCGAAAGCACGGTGCCGCGCTCATCTGTGTCGTATGAGCTTTGGAAAAATCGGTATCCGCCGTAATCGAGCACATGATTCATAAAAATATCATAATCAAAGCTCGAATTGCCGTCTTTTAGCGTGATTTCGCTTTTATATCCGGAGGGCGAATTGGTGCCTGGATAGCGATCCATCACAAAGTCGCGAAGCGCGATTTTAAAAGGCAGATGAAGCATCTTTGGCGCCAAGGCTACAATGAAATTCTTATCACCCACCTTGTAGCTAGCACCATGCGAATCCCTAGGCACGTAGATTTCGCGACTCTGTCCCGCAAAGCTTAGTGTAGCGACGACTCCGGGTTCACCCGGTAAATTCGCATCGACCGGGACGAATTTCTCGACCGCGGAGCTAAGCAGGCTAACAGGGGCAAAATTTATCCCGTCGAAGCTGTAAAGCAAGAGATTGCCTAGCGGATTATCCTCGTTTCTCTTAAGCGGTGCAGTGCTCATATCAGCCATTTTAGTGGCGTTTATATCAAGACTTGAGTTTAGATAGAATTTGCCGTCTTTGGATTTTATGTAGATGAAATTCTTACTTTTAGGCTCGGCGTTAAAAGTAATGCTAAGCTCGCCTATATCCATGCTTTCGCCTGATTGCAAGGAGACATTTTGGCTGCCAACGTTGTTGGAAAATAATAGCTCCACGCGCGCAGGAGCCTGTCCGGTCGGATCTTGCACCCATTTTAGCTCGCCGTGTTCTACGAGCTCTTTAAATTTTAAATTTGCGATCCTGCCCTCTACGTCTAGATTGAGATCGAAGTTCATCCGTCCTGCGCCGTTTAAAAATTTGCTCTCGTCAGCAGATATAAACTCGCCGTCACTGCCTAAAGTAAGAAGCTGAACGACCTCGTCTTTAGTCGTTACGATCGAGCTTTCGCCGCCCTCTCTTATATGGATATTGCCCTCAAAGCCGAAATATCTCGTCAAAATCGCTCCAGCAAGCATAAACAAAAAGCTCGTGTGAAAGATTAGCGCAGGTAGCGTGCGAAGTTTAATCATGCGGTAGCGATAGATATTGTAGGTTAAATTTATTCCCAAAAGCACCATCAGCGCGCCAAACCATGCAGTAGAATAAACCATCGCCCAAGCTACTTCCGTGCCGTAAGCGGTCTCTACGAAAGTGGCGATCGCACAGGCTAGCGCCAAAATCAGTAGCATCACTGACGCGCACTCCATACTAAAAAATGTCTTCATTGATTTCCTTTAGATTTACGAGGGTTTTCAAAATCACGAGATTTTAGCAAAAAATGCTTAATTTTTCATTTTACGACCTGCAAGCGCACGCCTGCTAGCGTAGCGCGAATATGCGTTAAGATGCTCTGATAAAGCGGTAAAATTCTCGCCTTGGGCATTCGCGCAGGAATTTAACGGCGCGGATAAATTTTGTAAAATGCTGCAGAATTTGGCAAAATTCTATTAAATTTCGTGCGTCATCTCATCGCGTAATTTATAATTTAGAATTCCGCTGCGATAAAATTTTATCTTTGCGGAATTCCTTATTATTATTTTTTGCCTTGGGTATATGCGAGCTCGCATACGTCGCCCACGGCTTGGTGGCACGGGATCGCCGAGATCGAGTTATTAGGCGAGCCATCGATCACTTTATCTGAATAAACCAAATAGATTAGCGAGCCCTGCACCGCATCGTAAAGCCTAACTACGTGGGTCTTTTTGAAGATTAACGAGCTGCGTTTTTCAAAAATATCCTCTTTTTTCAGCTCCTCTTTAATGATGATTTTAGGCGCTGTCTGCACGCACGAAACAGAGGCTTCGGAGCGGTCCTCCTCCACGCCGATAATCTCTTTGGCACCGCCTTTTTTGGCGTAAGAGACGTAGCAGGTCACGCCGTCGATCTTAGGATCTTTAACCGCGATAACTTCGATGCGATCGTCTTTGCCAAAAATTCTAAACGAAGTATTTACGCTACCTACGAGCTCGTAATCGCCCGCGCAAGCAAAAGCCGCTAAAATCGCTGCTAGAATAAATTTTTTCATAACCATCCTTTGGAATTTTAGCGGCAATTTTATCATTTATAATATAAATATTAAGCAAGTTTTTATAAAATACCGCGATTTAAATTTAAAGGAATTTTATGATCGAAGATATCTTTAGAGAATACGATATTCGCGGTATCGTGGGCGAGGAGCTAAACGAGCGCAGCGTAAAGGCGATCGGCTTCGCGCTTGGCAAACATATCGCAAATCTGGGGCTTGAGCGCGTTAGCGTGGGATACGACGCCCGCCTTAGCGCGGATGAGCTTTTTGGCTATTTCGTAAGCGGGCTAAATTTTGCCGGACTGCGAGTTTATAATATCGGCTTGCTGCCGACGCCGGTGGGCTATTTTAGCGTATTTACGCATAAATTTGACGCAAACGTAATGATCACCGGCTCGCACAATCCCAAAAATTATAACGGCTTTAAGATCACGATCGGCACGGACAGCTTCTTTGGCGAGGATTTGAAACGCCTCGGCGCGCAGGTGCGAGAGCTGATGAGTTCAAATTTTGAAATTCCAACTGACACAAGCGCAGAGAGGTATGATATTTTAAGCGAGTATCTAGCATATTTTGAGAAGGAATTTGCGGCTCTTAAGGGCTTTGCTACGCCTTTTATAATTGACTGCGCAAACGGCGCGGCAGGCGTTACGACTACTAAAATCATCGAAAGGCTGGATCTAAACGCTAAAGTTTTGTTCCCGCAGCCCGACGGCAACTTCCCAAACCACCACCCAGACCCCAGCGAAGAGAAAAATTTAGCAGATCTCAAAGCTGCGATGAAGCAAGACGGCGTGAGCTTGGGCTTCGGCTTTGACGGAGATGCCGATAGGATCGCCGTGCTAACTCCGCGCCGTAATATCAAAGGCGACGAACTAGCCTGCCTGCTTGCTCTAAACATGCACCATCCGCGCATCCTAGGCGAGGTTAAATGCTCTCAAGCGATGTATGACACCATCGATAAGATCGGCAAAAGCTTCATGGGCAAGACCGGCCACAGCAATATCAAAAAGGCGATGAAGGAGCTCGGTATTGATCTTGCCGCGGAGGTTAGCGGGCATATTTATTTTAAAGAGCGATATTTCGGCTTTGATGATGGCGTATATGCGATGATGCGCGTGCTTGAGCTCGTAGCTAAAGGATATGATTTAGACGCCGAACTAGACAAGCTACCGCGAGTTTTTAGCACCGACGAGATAAAATTTAATACGAGTGAGGAGGCGAAATTTAAGATCATCGAAGCTCTTAAAGCTCAAATCCACGCAGGTATCGCGGAGCTGCCGCCCATCCGCGATATTATCGAGATCGACGGCATCAGAGTGCGATTTGATGATGGCTGGGCGCTCGTACGGGCAAGCAATACCACGCCCGTGATCGTAACCCGCTTCGAGGCCTGCAGCCCTGAGTTTCGCGACGAGATGCAGCGCGTATTTTTAGGTAAACTAGAAAATTTAAAGGACCAGAGATGAACGAATCTGAAAAGCAAGAGGTTGAGAAAAATATAAAAGAGCTTTTGGCTGCGAGAGCGGAATTTTTTAAATTCTTAGATGAGCGCGTGCCAAAGATCGCGGGTACCGACGTATTTGATTTCGAGCGTGCAGGTGCGGCTAGCTTGAAAGAAATTTACGCGAAATTTTACGGCTACGACTACGCTGCGCGCAAGCTGCTGCCATATTTATACCGCACTTATGGGCTAGACTTCGATGTCTGAGATCATCTTAGATCGCGCCGCTTATGCGCACAATCTAGCGCAAATCACCGCCAAAGTAGGTGGAGCGGAGCGAGTATTTTTGGTAGCCAAGGATAATTCATACGGCCATGGCTGCAGACTTTGCTGCGAGGAAGCGGCAAAGCTAGGCTTCGTACGCGCCGTAACGCGAAGTGCTGCGGAAGCTGCGCAGATTGCGGATCTATTTGATGAAATTTTAGTGCTCTCGCACATTCCGCGCGGGGACGAGGACGAGCGGTTTTGCTACGCGGTAAATGATCTGAGCTACTTCTCGCGTCTTAAACGAGGGCTTAAAATTTATATCGCTGCAGATACTGCTATGCACCGCAACGGCATCGCTGCGAACGAGCTAGATGAGGCGCTTAGGCTATGCAAGGCGGGCGGATTTAAGCTTCGTGGCTTTTTCACACACTTTCGCGCAAGCGACGAGCTAAGTGGAGATTTTTTCGCGCAGAGGCAAAATTTCATAGAATTTAAGCGTATCGCGGGACAAAAAGCCGCCGCGCTATAGCTAGCTTCGCAGTCCTCGCTTGCTTCGC
>CAJPSJ010000109.1 GCA_905373295.1 uncultured Campylobacter sp.
GAATATATATTTTCTTTCATTTCAATATACGACAAGGGTAACAATCTCGATTATGAAACGATATTTTATATTAAAAATTTATACTATGATAAACATGAGACGGACATACTTTTCAATCAATACCAAAATTTAAAGAATCAAAAGAATAAGATAAATTTTAACTCGCAAGGAGAAAGCGACGAAAGTGGGTATTGAGTTGCTGGGCATTGCTTGCTAGAGCTGAAGTTAAAATTCTTTCTTTTATTATCAACTACTTTAAATTTAAACTCTAATCCATAAAATTTCGCCACGCCGCGCGGTGTAGCTTAAAAATACTGCGCTGCCGCATGACGCGACCCAAATAAACCGCACGGGCGCCCGCGATCTTTGTTTTAAAGCTACCAAAGAGCGCGAGCGGCACGCCGAAATTAAAATTTGCCTTTAAATTTAAAGCCTTTAAGCCCGCGCAAGAGCGCGAACGGACAAAAAGCCGCAAGAGCGCAAGAGCTGCAAGGGCGTGCTTGGCATTGCGTTTTACGGGCAGCATTTTCATAAATTTAAAAGCACCCAGCGGCGCAAGCCCTACTCGAATTCTATCTTTTTTAGATAATCGTATAAATTTAGCACTGCGATAAATAGCGTTAAAATCGCGGGTCCCAAGATCACGCCCCAGAACCCAAACGTGCTGATGCCCGAAAGCATCGAGAAGAAGATCAGCATCTCGTTGATATTTGCGGGGTTTTCGACCAGGCGCGAGTTGATAAATTTTATCACGAGCGGCTTTACGAAGCTGTCCGCGAGCGTCGAGATCAGTATCACGCAATACGCCATTATCACGATCGCGCCCGAGGTGCTGCCCCCCGCTAGCACGTATAGCGCGGTGGGTACATAGATGAGCGCGCCGCCGACTGCGGGGATGAGCGAGCAGAAAGCGAAAAGCACCCCCATCAGTAGCGCGTCAAAGCCGAAGATCCCCGCGATGATTGAAAACAAAAAGCCCTGCAATACGGCGTTGAAGATGGTCGAGTAAAACACGACGCTCATCGTATTTGCCGTCTCGGAAAAGATATAATCGATCTGCGCGGGCTCGACGGGTAGAATTTTTTTGAAAAAGCGCTTGAAGCTCTCGCCGTAGAGGTATGCAAAAAAGCAAAACACGACGATAAGCACCATATCGACGATAAATTTTGCGCTGGATTTCCCAACGGCCGAGAGGTAAGAGATGATCTGCTTCGCCACGCCCGCGACGTCTAGGTTTGCTAAAAACGAACGAAACTGCGTATTAAATTTTTCAAAAGGCCCGGGCAGCCTTATGTCTAGGCTCTGAACGTAGCTAAGCGCATCGTTTAGGCGCGCCATATCGAAGCTCGCGGCGTTTTTGGCGATCTCGATCACGGCGTAGATGAAGGGCACGAAAAAAAGCGCGCAGAGCAAAAACAGGCTAAGCACCGAGGCTAGCGTGCGCCTGCCGCGGCACAGCTTCGTTACTTTAGCGTGCAGACCCGAGGTCGCCACCGCCATCAGCACGCCGATTACGATCACCATCAAAAACGGCGAGAACAGATAGATCACGCAGCAAAACATCAGCAAGGTTGCGCCGATAAAAAATATCTTGTTCGTTTTCGCGCGCCCGCTAGCCTTGGCAAGACCTGCTTTCATACCCGCGGCGGCCCCGGAAGCGGCGGCGTCGCCAAGCGCGGAAGCATTAGCCGAGAAAGTTTCGTTAGCTTCGGCGGTGTCGCCTAATGCGGAGGCACCAGCAGATGAGACTTTGTCGGTTTCGGTCCGGTTTTTGCTTTGATTTTCGGCTGCGGCTTTGGCTTTGTTTTTGATGACTGCTTGAGCTTCGCCTTCGGCGGCGGCTTCGATTTTGCCCCCCTCATTATTTGCGGTCTGATTTTCTGTGAAATTTTGAGCCTCGCTTTTAGCGTTACTCTCGGCGTTATTTTGGGCTATCTTTTCAGCCAGGTCTTCGTTGTAGCTTGCGGCGTTGTCTTTTGGCATCGGCAAATTTTGTCCTTTTGAAATTTGATGAGCTATTTTATAAATTTTTTTATCAGATTTCGATTAAATTTTGAAATTTCATAGAATTTACGAGCGGCGTTCTCGCGCGTTTTCGCATACGGCGCGCGACGACGCAACGGGTGTGTTTATTAAAAATTTCGAAGTAAAATTTAAAAGACTAAAGATAGCGGACTAGCGACAAAGTGTACGTCCAAGCACCCACCGAGCAAAACAACCCATAAGCGGCACGCGACGAAACACACCGCAAGAGACCCGCAAAGCCCGTCTAAATTTAAACTAAAGGGAAAGCGACCGATAAAATAATATTTTAAGCGCCCGCCGAGCCCGATTAAATTTTAAACCCGCAGATCACTCCTCAAACAGATTTCTCTCCGCGGTCTTTAGCACGCGACCGAGCGCCTCGCGCGCCTTATCGGTTGCGATGCGGCCTTTAGCGGTCTTTTCGATGTAACCGTTGGCGAGCAGATAGGGCTCGATGACGTCCTCGATCGTGCCCTCGTCCTCGCTAAGCGCCGCCGCGATCGTGCTAAGCCCCAAGGCGCGGCGCTTGGCGTCAAATAAAATTTCCAAATATTTTATATCCATCTCGTCGAAGCCCTGCTCGTCCACGCCCAGCGCCTCAAGCCCTTCGCGCGCGCGATCGTGCGAGATAGCGCTCTCGTCGCGCACCTCGGCAAAATCGCGTATGCGGCGCAGCAGCCTCAGCGCAATACGCGGAGTGCCGCGGGAGCGACGCGCGATCTCGGTGCTGGCATCTGCCGCGCTCTCCTTCCCGAGTTTAACAGAGGCGATCTGCACTATCCGCGCAAGCTCGGCGTGCGTGTAAAACTGCAGGCGAAACTGCATACCGAAGCGATCCCGCAGCGGCGCCGAGATCATGCCCGCGCGCGTCGTGGCGCCGATGAGCGTAAAGTGCGGAATGTCGATCTTGATGGTCTGCGCGGCGGGCCCGGAGCCGATGATGATGTCGAGGCGGAAGTCCTCCATCGCCGAATACAGCACCTCCTCGATCGCGGGGCTTAGGCGGTGGATCTCGTCGATGAAAAGCACGTCGCCGCTTTGCAGGTTCGTCAAAATCGCCGCCAGATCGCCCGCCTTTTCGATCATCGGCGCGGCGGTGACCTTAATAGCGGCGCCCATCTGAGCGGCGATGATGTGCGCCAGCGTGGTTTTGCCTAGCCCCGGCGGTCCGTAGAAAAGCACGTGATCAAGCACGTCGGCGCGCTTTTTCGCCGCGGCGATGGCGATAGCGAGGTTTGATTTGATCTTCTCCTGCCCCACGTAATCCTCGAAGCTCGACGGGCGCAGCGAGCTCTCCGCGCTCTCATCGAGCTGCATCTTTTCGATCTCTACAATTCTGTCCATAATCTCTCTTTAATCGTTTTTAAAATTTTAGCAAGTGTAGCGAAAAATGGCTAAATTTTGACAATTTTTAAGGGACGGATCTTTGCGGGCGGAATAAAATTTGCCGCGCAGAATTTTACGGTACGCGCTTAGGGCTGGGGCTAAAAAGCAGAGCGTCCGTCGCGAAAGACTGCGAAATTTTAGCGCGACGTTTTAAGGCTACGCTCATGCCGTTGCACCTGCTATGCTTTAAGTGGGAATTTCACCGCAGCTGCCGCCAAACAGCGCGCCGAATGGTAACTGCGCTAAATTTTACGGGGCAGAATTTAGCGCGTAGAATTTAAGGCTTCAGGCGTTCGCGATCGGTGATTGCGGAGCAGCGGTGCAAAATTCGGCGCGTAGAATTTAGAAGCGAAATTTAGCCGTTTGAAAAATACGCACATGGTTTTGCGACGTGAAATTTGGCGCTTAGAATTTTGCGATATTAAATTCGGCGTTTGGAATTTTGCAGCGAAATTTTGCGACAAAATTTTGTCTCATAGAGCTTTGCTGCTGATTTTATTTTTACGGCAGCGAGGCTTTAAATTCTACGCTTCAAGCTTAGCGGCACGCAGCTAGTCAGAATTTCATCTCGCATAGTCAGTTAAAATTTCGCAAGAAATTCTGCGTAGAATTTTATGCAGAATTTCTTGCGCGACTAAGTAAAATTTCGCGCGAAATTTCATTTTTCAAGAAAACTTAGAATTTAGCGTGAATTTTAAAATTTGCCGCTAAGCTCAACGCAGGCTCGTGCGATTAAATTTAGCCGCGCAATCTCGCGCCGCCTTATCGATCGCACCCCAAATTAAGCGCTAAATTTTTCCTGCGCGAGCCTAGTTCTACAAATCATGCTCTTCGATCAAAACGCTCTTATTATTATCGCTGCTACAGAACGCTCTATATGAGCCGGATGTTGTGCTTTCGAATAAAAATACTACGCCGTCGCTTTCAAATTTTTTCGAGCAGCCCTTGGCGTGCAGCTTGGCAAGCTTCGGGTTATCAGGGGCATAAAACTGATAGCTATCAGTGAAGTGCTCCACGTATCGGTAGGTGATCTCTGCCCAAGGCACCCCGCTATCGTCGCTTCTATTTAGCACGATAGTTCTGGCGTTTATCGCCGCGAGCTTTGATTTTAGCTCTGCAAACGTCTTTTTGTCCCAGCCGATGAGCTTTAGCCCATCGCCGATACTCGGCGCATTGTCTCTAAAAAAGGCATTCGTATAAAATTTCGTCTCATTGCCGTCCAAATCGATCCAAATATACTCATCGCCGTAGGTGCTCTGGATCGTAACGCGCAAATTTTTAGGGAAGTTGCGACCTGCAAAAGCTAACAGGTCTAGGAATTTCTCGCGATTTTGCTCGTAGTTTTGCATCGGCGGGGCTTTATCTAGCTCCATATCATCTTTATCAGAGAAAGAATTCAACGCGAAAAATGCCGCCAAAATCGGCAGTACCTTTACGCAAAAGAGCAAGCCCAGAGCCGCGGCTATGATGATTTTTAAAACTTTAGCCAAATTTTTGTCCTTAAATTTTATGAGCCGTTTAGGCGTGACGGCTGGTTTGTACTTGCATTCTACGACTGCGTGCGTAAAATTTATCGCTCATAGCGTATTTTAGAGCTGCGGGGTGCGAGAGCGTTCATGAAAAGCGCTCGCGCGTTGCAGTCGGCTACAGAGATAGCGCCCGCATGCAGAAGCGCGCAAACTCTCGCACGGCGCCGCTCATATAAAATACCGCGCAGAGTATCCGCCCAAAGCGTCTGCGATCTACTCGCGCCGAATAAATTTCAAGCTTCGCAAGCTAACGAGCTGTTTACGTAGCTTGCGACGCGCGAAAACGAAGCATTTTTAAGGCAAGCGGGGCTTTTTTATCGCTGGAATTTCGGCGCGTAAATTTTAAAATTTAGCCCAAATCTCGCTACTGTTTATATTCAAACTCCTCGCTCGGAAAGCCCCCCTCTTTGACTTCGCGCGCATATTCGCGCACCGCGCCTTTTACCAGCTCGGCGCCGTCTAAATAGCGCTTAACGAATTTCGGCCGAAACTCCGTGAAAAACCCGCACATATCGCTCCACACGAGCACCTGTCCGTCCACGCCCGCGCCCGCGCCGATGCCGATGACGGGTATGTCGGTGCCGAGTGCCACTTGATTTGCGACCGCGGAAATCGTTCCCTCTACCAGCAGCAGTACCGCGCCCGCCTCGACAAGCGCTCTAGCGTCGTTTAAGACCTCGCGCGCGCCCTCCTCGCCGCGTCCGCTTACCTTGTAGCCGCCCGTAAAGCGCGAAAACTGCGGCTTAAGCCCGATGTGGCTCATCACGGCGATACCGTTTCGATTAAGTAGCGCCACGGTATCTGCCATATGCGCGCCACCTTCGATCTTAACGGCGTCACAGCCGGTGCTCTCATAGACTTTGGCGCAGTTTTGTAGCGCAAGCTCTGGCGTCGCGCACGAGCAAAACGGCATATCTACGACCATATACGCTCGCTTTAGTCCCAGTCTTACGGCGCACGCGTGATAGATCATCTGCTCCACGCTTGCGCCCAGGGTCTCAGAGTGACCGCCGAAGCTCATATTTAGGCTGTCGCCTACGAGCACCATATCGACTTCGTCGTCGAAAATTTTAGCAAAAAGCGCGTCATAGGCGGTGATCATCACGATCTTTTCGCCGGATTTTTTCATCTCGTATAATTTAGAAAGCGTGATTTTTGACATTTTGGCTCCTTGATTTGGTTAAAATTTGAACGCAATTCTAGCATAAGCCGAATTTGACATTTATAAAATTTTAAAGTAAAATGCGCGCGCATTCTTTCGGGGGTGACTTGGCTTCGACGGGAATGGATGGGTCAAGGCTGCATGTCGCTTTGGATACAGCGTATAAAATCCAAACTAAATTTAAACGCAAACAACGTTAAATTTGCTCCTGCTTACGCTAAAGCTGCGTAAGTCCAGTCGAGCCCTGCTCTGCGCCGATACTATCTAAGCGCGGCGGCGGGTAATCTGCGATAGCGTAGCTCTGCGGCGTGACGAGCCGTAGGGTGAAATCCTAGTCTTTGCGCCGGCGGGTCGTTTTGGAAAGTGAGCGAGCCTGCGCGAGAACTTCACTTTTGCTAAACATGTAGAGGCTTTGGTCGTTTGTTTTCGGACTGCGGTTCAATCCCGCACACCTCCACCAATTAAGCTATTTTTAAATTTTAATCACTTCTTATTCGAGTTGCATTTGGTTCCTGTGCGCAGGCGTCTATCTTAAATTTTAGTCATTCAAGCTCCTTTCATTTTTATTTTAGATATAATTTTTCTCGAAATACTATGAGATCGATTAACCGATCGATGAGGTAAATTTTATATCGCCAATCGATTAAATTTAAAAAGGAGATACTATGAAATTTAAAATTTTAGA
>CAJPSJ010000110.1 GCA_905373295.1 uncultured Campylobacter sp.
TTATTATCTCTTTAAATGCTTCTTCAAAAGCTACCAGACCATCATCCAGCAGCTTTTTATACGCCTTTTTCATATCGATCTTAGCATCCGCTACGCGAGCGAAAAATTCCTCTATCTGCGCGTCGCTAGGCGGCATTTTGGGCTTTTGATCGCCGCTTACGAAAGCCTCTATGGTCTCAAGCGGCGCAGTGTTTACGCAGCCCGGATACATTAGCTCGCTTACGTAGTAATCCTTCGGCAGATCGTCTCCTTTTACGCCCGTGCTCGCAAACAGCGGCTTTACGTAGTTTAAATTTTCTTTAGCGATGATATTGTAGCATTTTGAAGCGTTCATCGTGCCGATTTTGCCGGTAGGAAGGCCCGCCGTGGCCATTTTTTCATCCAGTAACCTATCGAAGCGGCTAACGAAGATGCTAATTACGGTTTTTGGTAAATTTGCTTTCGGGAAGTAGCGGCGAAAGCCCGCGATCCCCTCTTTTATCGCCTCGATGCATTTTACGGTCTGCTCCGGCGAGAAAACCAAAGTCGCGTTTACGCTGATCCCCTTTTTCAGCAGATCGCGCATCGCTTCGTAGCCCGCCTTGGTCGCAGGGATTTTGATCATAACGTTTGGCATGCCGATCGTGCCGTATAGGTGTTTGCCCTCGCGATACATCGCCTCGGCGTCGTCTGCGAAATATGGATCGACCTCGATACTCACAAAGCCGTCATCGCCGTTAATGAAATTTTTAAGCAGGCTCTCCGCCGCGCTTCTGATGTCCGCGGTGGCTAAAATTTCATACAGCTTTTTAGGCTCTTTTTTTCTAAATTCCTCTTTAGCCGAGTCGTATGCGGGAGAGCTTAGGATCGCGTTTTTAAAGATCGCAGGATTGGAAGTAGCGCCGTTAATTATCCCTTTTTTGATCAGCTCGTCGAAATCTTTATCGATAAAATCGCGCTCCAAAAAGTCGCACCAAAGGCTGAAATTTAGGGCTTTATCATACATATTTCATAATCTCCTTCAAATCCTTTTTTTCAATGCAGACGCTCGCCTCACTTTTTAAAATTTCATTCGCGCAAAAAGCGATTTTAAGTCCCGCCTCTCGAAACATTGAAACATCGTTCGCGCCGTCTCCCACGCACATTACTTCGCTTGCTTTTAAGCCCATCAGCGATTTAAGCTGCGCAAGCAGCGCGCCTTTTGAGTAGCCAAACATCATCTCGCCGCCGAAAAGCCCGGTTAAAATTCCGTTTTTTTCATGCAGATAGTTCGCAAAGCTCGCGTCAAAGTCTAGCTTTTTCTGCGCGGCGTCCGTGGCAAGATGAAATCCGCCACTAAAGACGATCACCTTTATGCCTTTATTTTTCAGATACGTGATAATCTCGCTAGCGCCGCAAACAAAAGGCAGGCTCTCCGCGATAGCTTTAGCATCGCTAAGCTTCATCCCCTTTATCAGCGCCACGCGCTCGCTAAGGCTCTCGAAAAAATCAAGCTCTCCCGCCATCGCACGCTTCGTAATTTCGCTAACTTGTCGCTGCGTGCCCATTTTAGCAGCGAAAAAACCTATCGTCTCGCCGTCCATCAGCGTAGAATCAAAGTCGAAAACACAAAGCTTTATCATAAATATCCTCGCAAAAATTTAGGAATTATAGCTAATTTAAGTTTAAGTTTTTTGGAATTAGCATAAATTTTTCGCTTTTTGCGACCTCGTAAATTTTGCTACCGGCCCCGAACGAGCACAAATTTATATATTTTTTCTCGCCGAAATATAAAATTTCATCTTGATGATAGTGCCCCTCAATGATCAAATTTGCCGCGTAAAAATCGATCTTCGGCGCGATTATATCCTTAAAATTTGGCATTTTTTTGTATAGATTTTTCCCTTCTTGCGATTTTAAGATTACTTTTGAAATTTTAAATTTTAAAGCACGATCGAGCAGATCCATAAATTTCAAAAAAGCTCTATTTCGTAGCGAAAGCAGCGCAAACTGTGTCAGGCGCGGCAAAAACAGATCGCCGTGCGCAATCTGTACCGTCTCGCCGCTCTCGCAGATAAATTTAGCAGGCTGCGCGGCGTTTGGATAAACTTTTGCGCGGGGGAAAATTTCGCACAGATTAAAATCGTGGTTGCCCTCGAAGTAAAAAATTTCGCATTTTCGCGACAGCTCGTTTATTAGCGCGATCTCCTCTTCGTAGAAGCGCTGCACGTAGGTCGTGTTTGCCAAAAAATCAAACATATCGCCCATCATAAAAATTTGGGGTGGCGGCGTAGGCTCAGCCTTCAGCGCGCGCAAGAATTTCAAAAATTGCGGCCTGCTCGCGCCCGCGTGCGCATCGCCGATAAAGATCGCGCCGGGTTTTATCGTCTGAATTTGATCATTTCGCATTTAGGCTCCGGCGCGTGACGGCTTTTGCAAAAAACTCATCGCTTAAATTCCGTGCGCGATGCGCGGCAGCGCCGTAGCTTCGGCGAATCCGCACATTAAATTTGCGTTTGCGACCGCCTGTGACGATGCTCCGCGCAAAAGATTATCGATCGCCGAGTTGATCCAAATTTTATCGCCTGCCGTTTTTACAAAAATATCGCAAAAGTGCGTCCCTGCGACGTTTTTTATACTCACGGGCTCGCTTCGGACGCGCACGAAAGGCTCGTTTGCGTAAAACTCCCGCAGCACCGCCTTTGCATCCACGCTCTTTTGCAGTACGCCAAACGCGCTAACCAGCATTCCGCGCGTAATCGGCAGCAAATTCGGCACGAAAAGCGTGCTAAACGCACCGCCTTTTAAAATTTGCAGCTGCTCTTTGATCTCGTCTGCGTGGCGATGCGAGATCGGCGAGTAGGCGCCCGCGTTTTCGTTTACGCTTACGAAATGGCTGCTCGTTTTAAGAGCCTTGCCCGCGCCGCTTACTCCGCTTTTTGCGTCGATAAATACGCCGAGGGCGGGATCTAGTAGCCGCATAAACGGCGCGAGCGCCAAAATAGAGCAGGTGGGATAGCAGCCCGGATTTGCCGTAAGGCGCGCAGCGCGGATCTTTTCGCGATTTAGCTCTGGCAGTCCGTAAACGGCGTGGGCTAAATTACGAGGATCTAAATGAGCGGTGTAATTTTTCTCGTAAAGCTCGCGGCTTAGGCGGTAATCGGCGGATAGATCGACTACCTTGACGCTTTTAAATTTTAAAATTTCGCGGGCAAATTCCATCGCTTTTCCATGCGGCAACGCCAAGAAAATAAGATCACATCTTTGCGCCGCGACGCGAGCATCCGCGGCTTCTATGCGCATCTCAAACACGCCGCGCAGCTGCGGGAAAATTTCGCTTATCTCGCCCTGCGCTGAAGCGCCCAAATACGAAATTTCAAAGCCCGGGTGGGAAAGTAGAATTTTAATCAGCTCAAGCCCCGTATAGCCGCTAACGCCGATGATGCCTACTTTTTTCACGCTAATTCTCAAATTTAATCGGCTTGTATTCGACGCTTAGAATTTCCACATCGCGTGTGCCTGATGGTAGCTGAAGCACCACCTCATCACCCTCGGCTTTGCCTAAAAGCTGGCGCGCAAGCGGCGTATTAATATTGATGAGCTTGCGCGAGATGTCCGCCTCGCTAAGCCCTACGATCGTGTAAACCTCCTCCCGCTCGGTCTCCACGTCCATAAAGGTAACGGTAGAGCCAAATTTTACGCGGTCGTGCTCGTAGGTCGAAGGATCGATGATCTTTGAGCGAGAGACGATGTCGCTAAGCTCGGCGATGCGCGAGAGCAAAAACGCCTGCTCTTCGCGCGCTGCGTGGTACTCGGCGTTTTCTTTCAGATCGCCGTGTCCGCGCGCGATGTCGATCTGCTGCACGATGTGAGGCAGCTTCACGCTCTGAAGCTCTTTGAGCTCGGAGGTGATCTTTTCATATCCGTAAAGCGTCATTGGTTCTGTCGTCATAATCTTCCTTTCTTTTTATCAAATTATATAAGCTTTAGCCTTAAAATTTTAGCTCGCAGGCTGCGTTAAAATTTTTGCCACGTTTTCGCTGGAGCCGAATTTCAGATAATCTCGCAGCTTCTCGCTCGCAAGTTTAAATTTAGCGGCGTCGCAGCGCTCGTATGCGGCGAGTAGGTTTTGCGCGCTTACTTCGGATTGTAAAAGCTCCTCGTGCAGAGGCTCCTCGCCCAAAAAATCAAAAATAATATTCGCAAGCCCCACGTGCTTTAGCTTTACGAGCTTTCGCGCGAGCCAAACGTCAAACGCGCGAGCCTTGTAGCACAGCACGAACGGAGTGCCGATGAGCGCCGCCTCAAGCGTCGCCGTACCCGAGCAGATGAAGGCGAAATCGCAATCCTTAAGCGTGGCGGGAGTATCATTTGCGATGCTAAAGCCGTCCAGAGGCCCGTAAATTTCATCTTTTTGATCCATCAGATGCGGCGGGATTATTAAGACTCGCTCGCTATTTTCAAATTTAGGCGCAAGAGCTCTAAAAATCGGCATCAATCTTGAAATTTCAGCTCTGCGCGAACCCGGCATAAAGGCGATTTTATCCTGTTTTTCGTAACTTGATTTTTGGAATTTTATCTCGTCAAGCAGCGGATGCCCCACGAAAGAGTATTTTGCGGTTTTGGCGCTTTGCCCGCTTGGGTGCGCGACATCCTCTTTCGGCGCAGCGTCTTTATCTTTTGTTTCTTGTAGCGCAGAGTCTTTGCTCTCCGCTTTTTGCAGAACGAAGTCTTTATCTCCCTCGCAATCCGCGCAGAAAAATTTCGCCTCAAAAGGCCAGATTGAGAGCAGATTGTCGCAAAACGCCTTTAGCTTCTCCGCTCTGTGCGGCTTCCACGCCCAAACCTGCGGCAGGATATAATATGAGATTTCCGCGCGCGCGCCGCTTTCTTTGATGATCGCGCGAGCAAGCGGCAGATTAAACGCGGGCGAGTCGATCAAAAGCACGCGATCGCACTCCGCCGCAAGCCGCGTCATCTGCGTTATCGCGCGCTTGGCTTTTAAAATTAGCGGCAAAATTTCTATAAAGCCCATCGCCGAAAACTCGCTACTTTTGTATATCGGCGAGCCCAGCTTTTCATCGAAAATTCCGCAAATCTCGCAAGCGGGATCGAGCCTTTTAAGATGCGCTAGAACCTCTTTAAAATGCAGATTCGCCGAGGGTTCTAGGCAAGAGATTAAATATTTCAAATTTGGCCTTTTGAATTTTTGTTAATTATAGCAAAATGTGCTAAAATTAAGCCGACAAAGGATTTAAGATGAGAAATTTTAAAATTTTAGCGCTATGCGGCGCGTTCGTGATGTTGCTAGGCGGTTGCGGCGCGGCTAAATACCAAAAGCGTCAAGTCACCGAGGATCCCGCAGTAACTGCACGCTTTGAGGCGCTTAGTAAGTTAGGCTCGCCCGCACTCGTCGCTAAAGCCGCAGCTAGCGAGATCGCAGCAAGCAACGGGGGCGCAAAAAATCGCATCAAAATAGCGCAATACGTGAGCTTAGAGGAGGTCGGCGCGCAAGGAAGCGACGTGATCTACAACTACACGCTAAGCTCGGGCTGGGCAAATTTAAAAAACAGCGATAGGAAAAAATATCTGAAATTTTTGCAGGCAGATATCGTTAATCGTAGCTGTAACACGCCTAGTTCGCGGATTTTGATGAAAAAAGGGGTGGGCGAGGTGCATAGATTTTTTTACGATTACCCGAGTTCGCATCTATTTGATGCCGCGATAAACGAGGAGTTTTGCCTTAGGGCGGGACTTTGAGAGAGCCGGGCTTAAAGCTTAGCCGCAAATTTAAACAGAGGCGCCCAAAATCCCTTAAATTTAAAGAGAGAATATGAAAGAAATTTTAATCACCAATGACGACGGATTCGAAGCGCGCGGGCTTTTGGAGCTCGCAAGCGCGCTAAGAGGGGTCGCAAACGTCACCATCGTAGCGCCAAGCTCGGAGAAATCGGCCTGCTCGCACTCACTCACGCTTGCGCGTCCGCTTAGATTTATCAAGCTCGACGACGGATTTTTTAAACTCGATGACGCTACGCCCGCAGACTGCGTGTATTTGGCGCTTCGCGCGCTGTATAATCGCAAGCCCGATCTTGTGATAAGCGGCATAAATCACGGCGCCAACGTCGCGGAGGACGTAACCTATTCAGGCACCTGCGGAGGCGCGATGGAGGGGGTTTTGCAAGGCATTCCCGCGCTCGCGGTGAGCCAGTTTTACGTCGCAGACTCGCTGCAGCGATACGGATTTGATCTCGCGTGCGAGCTCGCAGTGGAACTGGTCGAGAAAATCTTTAAAAAAGGCTTTCCTCTGCCGCCGAAGCAGTTTTTAAATTTAAACGTTCCTGCCGTCTCGAAGCAAGATTTTAAGGGGCTTTCGGTTGCTCCTTGCGGCGAGAAGCTCTACGACACCGACGCGCAGCTAAATCGCAATCCGCGCGGAATGGAGTATTATTGGCTCGGCAAATCCACGTTCGACTTTGATGCGAGCAGGAACGAAAACAGCGACATTTCGGTGCTTTTTGAAGGGCGAGCGACGCTAAGTCCGATCAAGCTAAATTTGACCGCGCACGAGCAGATGAGGGCTTTGGAAGAATGGACGAGGCTCAAGTAGACCGCTTTTCGCGCTCGCGCCTGCTTTTCGGCGAGGATTTCGCAAAACTTCAAAGCGCTAAAATTTTAATCTGCGGCTGCGGCGGCGTGGGCGGAGCGGCGATAGAGGCGCTGTACCGCAGCGGCGCGGTAAATCTAAGCGTGATCGATTGCGATCGCTTCGAGATAACCAACCAAAACCGCCAGCTTGGAAGCGAGCATGTAGGC